>JBCCEF010000012.1 GCA_039030395.1 Acidobacteriota bacterium | reverse complement strand
TGACCCCACCAGGCCCTCGTAGCCGCGCGAAAGGGTCTCCTGGATGCGCCCAGGCGTCAGGTAGTCCGGGAAATCCCCGGGGCCGGGCAACGCCGCCAGGCCGCTTTGCCACAGGAACTGGAAGTAGCGGGCCGGCTCCAGGACCGTCGGCTCCGGCGGGGGATTCGGGAGGTCAGAGTGGGTGAGGCGGTACATGGAAGCTCCTTGAATAGTTGTTTCCGTTCGCACTAGCGAGTTCGAACGATCACTGATTTTGCGAAACCATAGATGAGACTTGATCACTTGTCAAGGAGAAAATGATCTGAAATCATTTCTTGACAGGAGTGCGCTTGAACTACATACTGATAGCTAAGTGAGAGAGAATCTAATGAAAGCTGATCTTTCCCAGGCGCTGCGAGATCTACGGAAGTCCCGCGGCATTTCCCAGAAATTCATCGCCCAGCAGGCCGGAGTGAGTCCCGGAGCCATTAGCCACATCGAACGCGGGGAGTCGAATCCCACCGTCGAGAATCTTCAGCGGATCCTCACGGCGCTCGGTTGCGACTGGCTCGATTTGGCGTGTGCCTTGGGCCACGAAGGAAAGCTGGAGAGCACCCGCGAGTTGCTGGAGGAACGTTTCGGGGTACCGGTGGGTGACTCCGCCGAGGCGATCTCCGCCAATCTCCGTAGTCGGGTGAAACGGGCCACGGACAACGCTGCCCGCACGATCGCGAAGGCCCTGCACGAGGCGGCGGACAGCGTTGCCGAGGGCATCGCTGAGGATGCGGCAGAGCGCCAGGCTGGCGACGGCCGGCAGTAGAACCATCGAGGAGCGGATGGTCAGAGCAGAAGATTTGATGGGGTGTGACTACGGTGAGCAGCGCCGCCTGATCTTGAAGGCCGCGGTGGATGAGCGGCTGGTGGCGGCGGTGTTGCGTGAGGCCTTCGCCTTGCGCTCGAAGGACCCGGAGCAGGCGCGCAACTGGTGCCATCTCGCGGTCCTCGCCGCGCGCCGCCTGCCGACCTCCGGGGCAAAGGACTTGCTGCCGCAATGCCTTGCCAACCTGGGCAACGCCCACCGAGTACTGCGCGACTTTGAGCGCGCCGGCGAATTGCTACGCGAGGCGGAATTCCTAGCGGAGGGCGCGGCGCCGCTGATTCAGGCGGAGGTGGCTTCGCTCTACGCTTCGTATCTGACCGATGTGCGTCAGCTTGCCGCCGCCGAGGCAAGGCTGCGTGAGGCCGAAGCGCTCACCGCGCGGTGGGGATCACGTCACGACTTGGGCAAGCTCAAGGTGCAGAGGGCCTACATTCAGGAGATTCAGGGGCGAACCAAGGAGGCCATTGAGACGCTGACCGAGGCCATGAACCTTCTTGAAGGGGAGCGGGATTTGCTGCTCTTGCTCATGACCCTCCACAACCTCGCAGACATGCTCTTGAGTCTAGGAGACTTCAAACAAGCCTGGAGCGTGTTTGAAAGCGTCTCGGACGATGCGTACTGCAAACTAGGTGGTGCAAAGGGCAGGTGGCTAAGACTTTGGTTGAAGGGCCGGCTGATGGCCGGAGAACGTCGCTGGCACTCTGCTAGCTTGGCCTACGAAGAGGCTCGGCAACTTCAAGGTTCTGACGCCGGCTGCTTGGACCGGGCGATTCTCGAACTCGACTTGGTCGAAGCCAATGTCGAACTTGGAGATCTAGGCCGAGCAATCGAAGGAGCTAAACGCGCAAGCTCCCTTTGTTCGAGGCTTATGGTTGGACCCGAACTTCTTGTGGCCCTTTGCGCCCTCGCTAGCTTCCGGCCGAAGGAAGCCCGAGAGGAGAAGTTCTTGACTCCTCTCAGGCAGGTTCGAAATGACCTTAGGGGATATCTCTACCCGTTTGGATCCCAACCCGAGCCCTGCTCGTTGTCGCCTGACCCTTGTGTGTCCTGATTGGAGTCCGAGCCTAACCCCAACCACTTCAGAATCAACTCCCACATAGCTCACGCCTCCTTGCCGAGGTCCCGGCAGGGCCTCCATGGCCCCCCAGGCCACAGTCCCTCGCATCATGCCACCCGGGACACTCGGTCGCGAGCAAGTTGTGCTGTCCAAAGGATTTGACGGCCTCGAGGTCCCCCGGTTTCGGCCGTGTTTTTTGGGGGCGGCACTGGATGCGTGTACGCCCTGCTATTCTGCCGCCTCCATGAAATTCCCTCATCGGTGTGGCCGCAAACCACTGCGGCCGAGCCTCTCCCGGAGCCTGCCGTAGGTGCTCGCGAACTGGACGACTTGGGCCGGC
The DNA here is from genome assembly GCA_039030395.1 of Acidobacteriota bacterium. Classification (NCBI taxonomy): domain Bacteria; kingdom Pseudomonadati; phylum Acidobacteriota; species Acidobacteriota bacterium. The sequence goes on along the minus strand of JBCCEF010000012.1, from coordinate 143,218 downwards.
TGGTGGGTCGCCGTCGGGCTCCCGCTGCTTCATGTCTTCGGTGCCCTGAGCGCGATCGATGCGGTGATGAAGGCGAGAACACCGCAGGGTGCCAGCGCCTGGGCGCTGGCCCTGGTGTTGATGCCGACCCTGGCGCTGCCGCTCTATTGGGTCTTCGGTCGTTCCCATTTCGAGGACTACGTAGAGGCACTGCGCGTTTTTGACGATGAAGTGGAGAAAAATCTCGACCAAATCCAGCAAGCCCTGTCGCCCTGGGCCGTACCGCCGGAGGCGGCGGACGATCCGCGCACCGAAACGGAGCTGCGGGGCTTCGCTCAGCTCGCCCGCCTGCCCGTTCTGAAGGGCAATGCGCTGCGCCTGTTGGTGGACGGCGAAGCGACCTTCGAATCCCTGTTCGAAACCATTGACGGGGCGGAGGAGTACCTGCTGGTCCAGTTCTACATCGTCCACGATGACCAGGTCGGCCGGGCTTTCAAAGCTCGCCTGAGGGCCGCCGCCGAGCGAGGTGTCCGGGTGTACTTCCTGTACGACGAAGTGGGAAGCCATGCCCTGCCGGGGGCTTTCCTGCGGGAGCTGCGCGACGCCGGTGCGCAGGTTTCCGCTTTCAGCGGCGAGCGAAGCTGGCTGGGGCGCTTTCGGCTGAATTTCCGCAACCACCGCAAGATCGTCGTGGCCGACGGCCGGGTGGGATTGGTCGGCGGGCTGAATGTGGGGGATGAGTACCTCGGCCATGATCCGCGCCTGAGCCCATGGCGGGATACCCATCTGCGGGTCGAGGGACCGGCGGTGGTCGGGCTGCAGTATTCCTTCGTCCGCGACTGGTACTACGGGCAGGGTCACGCGCCGGCGGTGAGTTGGGATCTACAGGTGAGCGAACGGGATCAGCATGCCCTCATCCTCGCTTCCGGACCGGCGGATCGGCTGGAAACCTGCGGCCTGCTCTACGCCCAGGCAATCGACGCGGCGGAGGAGCGCATCTGGATTGCCTCGCCCTACTTCGTGCCCGACGGCCGCATCCTCGGCGCATTGCAGACGGCGGCTCTGCGCGGGGTGGAAGTGCGCATTTTGATGCCTCGCAACAGCGACTCCCTGCTCTTCAAGTGGGTGCCCTACGTGTCTCTCTCGGAGATCGAGCGGGTGGGGGTCGAGGTCTACCTGTACGACGAGGGTTTCATGCACCAGAAGGTAGTGCTGGTGGATCACGCCTATGCCGGAGTGGGCTCGGCGAACTTCGACAATCGCTCCTTTCGGCTCAACTTCGAGGTGACCTGCCTGGCGCACGACGAGACTTTTTGCCGCGAAGTGGAGGAGATGCTGGAGGCCGACTTTGAGCGCTCGACCCGGGTGACCGAGAAGGATCTCTTGGAGAAGTCCTTCTGGTTCCGCTTGGCGGCCCAGGGTACCCGGCTCCTGGCGCCCATCTTGTAACTTCACTTTTCTTTTGGACCAACGAAGAGCGGAGCGCCGAAGCGCTCCGCTCAGATCCTTCGACTGCCGAACTGCCGAGTTGGCTACTCGGTGACAGCGCGGCGGGCGTTCACCTGGCCGTAGCCGAAGAACGGGTCACGCCCCGGGTCGCCGAGGTCGTCGGCGGTGTCGCGGATCTGGCGCCAGATCTGCCAGCCGCGCAGGTTGCCGCCGTGCAGCGAGTCCACGAGCGCCGCGATGCCCGCCACGTTGGCGGTGGCGCCGAGGGTTCCCGCGCCGTTGACCCAGCCCGGGCCGCCGGTGATGCAGGTGGCATCGAGGGCCTCGACGAAGCGGGTGAAGCGGCTGCAGGGGCCCCAGATCGCGGTGGTCAGCTCGGCGGTGAAGGGGAACTCGCCGCCCGGAGCGGCGATGTCGACGATGGTGAAGCCGTAGTTGTTGAAGTTGCCGAAGCGGTTACCCACGGCGGTGCCGGAGACGCCGATGGCGCCGGCCTGGGCCGGCAGGATGCGGTCGTTGCCGTCGGCATCGGCGTCGATGCCCTCACGGAAGGGCATGTTGGGGTCGACGCCGGCTTCGGCGACGACGAAGGCACCGCGGAGCTTGGCATAGCCCACCGCAAGGCGCAGCAGGAAGGTCGCCAGGCGATCTTCCGGATTGTCCAGGCTGAGGTGCGGGTAGAAATGGTAGGGAATGGCGATGATGTCGGCGCGAATGTGGCTGGCGTAGAGAATGCCAGCGATCATGCGGCCGATGGAGGACTGGAGATTCTTGTCGACCACTTTGACCATCACCGTCGTCGAGTTGGGAGCCACGCACGGGCTGCCGATGGCGTTGCAGGCGATGGTGCCGGCCACCAAGGTGCCGTGGAAGTGCCGGTCGGCGATCGGCAGGGCGCCGGGGAAGAGGTTCTCGATCTCCGAATTCTCCTCGATCATAAAGGAGACACTCTTCTCGAGGTCGACGGTCCCTTCGATGTCGATGTGGGTGTAGTCTACGCCGGTGTCGAGGATCGCCGTCACCACTTCCGGAACGCCTAGAGCGCCGGTGGCCCAGGCGCCCGGCGTGTCCATCTGAAGATAGCTCCAGTTGAAGAATGGCCAGAATGCCGCGAGGGACGGGTCGGTCACCAGGGTGCGCGCACTGGCGGTGCCGGCGCGCAGGGAGTTGCGCTGAGCGTTGTAACGGGCGACCGCCTGGTCGCGGCCCCAGCCGATGACGGCGTTGAGATCCTCGCCGACGAGGGGCGCCTTGACGGCGGTCTGGTCCGGGCGGATCCAGATGTCCTTCTGAACCGACTGTACGGCGTTATGGGCCTTCAGCCGCGGCGCGAAATCCGGATCGAGGGAGTGAACGGCCATCAGGCCGATCTCCAGGTGGTCGCGGGTGACCGTGCCGCCGGCCTCTTCGATGATGGCGCGGGCGCGTTCGCCCTTGACCTGGCCGACTTCGAAAGTCACCAGATAGTCGTTTTCCGCCAGCACCTTCGTTCCGCCGACGGCGGACGCCGACATGGGCACCGCGAGAACGGCGAGTAGCGTGAGACAACAGAACAGTTTACGACTCATCTCATAATCTCCTAGGGGTTGGGTGGTCGATCTAGATGGCTACTAGAGGTCAAGTCTCGGGCATGCCGTGGAGAATCCCCGGTCAAGGCCTTCCTCGGGAACACGGCGCACAGGAGGGCGCAAACTTGAACTCCGAAACATCCATAAGTAGGAATTAGTGAGTATTTGCATCTCTGCATTCTTGGTGCCTGTAGCTGGCTGAACCGTGACGAGAAATCGCCCTGAGCCGCCACGGTGCGAAGCCGCACCGGATCATGGATTTATATTAATTCAAACATGTGCATTTCTCAAGTAAGTGCGTTGATCAAGGCCTGGCCTCTGGGCGTTGGTCTTAGGGCCTAGCGGTGACCGGTAAAGAGGACCGGTCCTGCGGCTCGAGGCGCAGGGTGTGGACCGACGGGCCGGGTAGGAAGGGCGTCGCCTCACCGCTTTCCCAAGCCTCGTGGGCGTCTCCGTAGTGCGGCGAAAGTAGGTGGCCGCTCTGGCCGCCGGGCATGTGAAAAATGCCCTCTTCTTCGCGCCCCGGGGCGACCACCATGCGCTGCGACGCGCCGTATCCGGGCTGCTGAACGCGGGGCATGTTGAAGTCTCCCGGCAGCGCCTCCACCGGTGGGTTCAGCCATCGGCCGAGCCACGGCACGCCGAGGGTGAGCGGGTGGTGCAGGGTGACCTGGTTGAATCCGCCCCAGGTGAGGCTGTCGAGGGGAATGCCGGCCTCCTCGTAGTAGCCCAGGAGTTGGTCGACGGTGGCTAGAATCTGCTCCCGCCAGGTGGCGTATTCGGGGTTGAGCAAATGGTCCGGCCGTTCCGTCACCAGACGCCAAATGGGACCCTCTACCCGCGGTAGGGCATTCAGGTAGGCCCAGGTCGGGTCGTCTTCGGAGGCCGGCGCCGTCAGGTGTTGGAGCAAGTCGGTGACCAGAAACTGCCGCGCGCCCCGCACCAGGCGGTAGGAGGTGGAGCCGACCTCGGCGCGGCCTTCCCAGGGCTCGATCAGCGCCCGGAACTCCTGCCGGCGGGGATTGCCTTCGAGGGCCGAGGCATCGAGTTCGGCCAGCAGGAGATCCCGCCAGCGGGTGAGGAAGCGGGCGTCGGTATCGAGCTGAACGGCCAACAGATCCTGCTCGTCGGCGCGGTCGAGGGCGGTGAGCCGGTCCCGGATGATGCCCGCCCGGGCGCCGGTCACGTAGCCGCCGTTGCCGATCAGCCTCAAGTCCGGGCCGTCGACCATGCGGTTGTTGGCGCTCCACAGTTGGCCGCCGGGCGGGTTGACGATGCGTGGCGTTTCCTCCGGCGGCACCAGGCCGTCCCAGCGGGCGGTGCCGTCGGACCAGGAGACCGGTACCTGGCCGTCGTGGCCGACTCGCTGGGGCAGTCGGCCGGCGATGGTCCAGCCGATGGTGCCGTCGGCACCGGCGAGGAGGATGTTCTGGGCCGGCAGGCCGCTCTCGGTCGCCACCGCGATCGCCTCCTCGACGGTGGCGGCGGACTCCATGCCGATCAAGCCGAAGCCCACCGCTTCCACATCGTGGGCGATCCAGCGGAGGGCGCGCCGCCGGCCGTCCGGACCGTCGTCGATCACCGGCCCCCATACCGTCGACAGCACTTCCAGCCGCTCCTCGCGACCGCCCTGCGAGGCGATCACCTCCGTCGCCCGATCGAAGCGGCGGGAGCCTTGCGGAGTGAGGTAGGCGCCGGGATCGTCCGGATCGAGATCGAGGAGCACCACGTCGCTGGTGTCGGCGCGGCTGTTGGTGAAACCCCAGGCGACTTTGCCGTTGCTGCCGATCACCACCAGCGGGGCGCCCGGCAGGGTGCCGCCGGTAACCTCGTGGCCGGGCCATTCGAGGCGCGCCCGGTACCAGATGTTGGGCATGGCGAGAGGCAGGTGCATGTCGTTGGCGAGAAGAGCCACGCCGTGCTCACTGCGCTCGCCGGTCATCACCCAGGCGTTCGATCCGGCAACGGCCAGGCCGTAGTCTGCTCGGTTCTCCGGCGTGAAGCGCGCCGCCTTGACCTCGTCCTCGGGGAGTTCCGGCTCGGGCAGCGCCGGCGGGGCGCCCGGCAGCAGAGCCTCGGCGGTGGGGATCTCCGGTACCGTGAAGGCTTCGCCGACGAGCGGCGCGTCCCAGGCGCTGCCCTGGCTGGCCAGGAAATCGAACAGAGCCGGCGGCAAGCGCTGATGCATCAGGCCGAGGCCGTCCTCCACGTCGATGCCGAAGCGCTGCAGCAGATCGAACATCGCATAGAGGGTCAACACCGAGTCTTCCGCTTGCCACGGGCGGGGTCCCTGGCGCAGCAGGTGATACTCCGGCGGGCTCGATCCCAACTGGCCGAGGCCGGCGTTCACTCCTTGGGCGTAGGCCTCCAGCAGCCGTCGGATGCGCGGCGGGCTCTGGCCGAGCACCTGTGTGGCGCGGTCGCGGAAGCGGTGGATGCGGGCTCTGCGGTCCACCGGCAGCACCGCCGGTCCAAAGATCTCCGCCAGCTCGCCGGCCGCCTGGCGCCGCTGGAGGTCCATCTGGAAAAACCGCTCTTGGCCGTGCAGGAAGCCCAGGGCATAGGCCAAATCCCGCCGGTTCTCGCCGCGTAGCCGCGGCACGCCTAGGGCGTCGCGCTCGATGGTCACCGGGCTGTCGAGCACCTCCGAAGAGAAGCTCCCCTCGAGCAGCGGCAGGCTGGCGCGGAGTTGGCCGTTGAACCACAGACCACCGCACAGCAGCACCAGCAGAATGGGCACGAGGACGACGGCGGCGACCAGGGTGGTAGTGCGAAGAAAGCGAGACGTTCGGCCGGTGAGGGGTTTCGGGAGCATGGGTGCCTCGGGCAGCGTGTGAGGGTGTCGGTTACTCAATCCGTTTTCGAAGCGGTTCTCCAAGCATTGTACGTAGAAGATTCTAGATATTCAATATCTGTATATAAAGTGTCCGAAGGACGGGTTGGATCGCGGGCCTTAAGCCCGAAGGGCAGGGCGCCCCCGACGAGGCGGCGGCGAACCCGCCGTGGATGGGGTGAGCCCGAACCTGCTAGGCGAAGCGATCCGGCCGGAAGGCGGTCAGCGGAACCGCCGGCTCCTCGCCGAGGAGCAGTTCCGCCATCACCCGAGCGGTGCCGGCGGAGAGGTCGAAGCCGGAGCGAAAGTGGCCGCAGGCGGCGAACAAGTTGTCGTACCGAGGCACCGGTCCGATCAGCGGTAGGCTGTCCGGGCTACCGGGGCGCAGGCCAGCCCAGGCGCGCTCGAAGGGCACTTCGGCGAGGGCGGGGACCACCCGCGCGGCGAGGTGCAGGAGACCGGTCACGCCGCGCGCCGTCGGCCGCGCATCGAAACCGGCGTCCTCTTGGGTCGAGCCCACCAGCACCTTGCCCTCCGGCCGCGGTACGAGATAGCGGGATCCCGCCCAGACTACCCGCTGAAAGAGCGGCGCCGGTGCATCGAGCAGGACAATCTGGCCGCGCACCGGCGTGCCGGCTATGGGCTGGCCGAGGCCGGCGAACAGTTCCGGCGTCCAGGCGCCGGCGGCCACCACGAAGCGGTCTGCGGAGAGCGGTCCGTGTGCGGTATCGGCCGCCACGATGCGCGCGCCTTCGATCCGAAAGTCGCGCACCGGCCGGCGGGTGAGGAGTTCGACCCCGCGTCGCCGACAGGCGACAGCCAGGGCACGCACGTGCCAGGGACTGCGCAGTTGGGCTTCATCGGGCAGGTGGTAGACCAGCGGTAGGTCGCCCGCCAGGGCCGGCTCACGGGCATCGCGGGTCGTGCTGTCCCACTCTTCGACGGCGATACCTTCGGCCTGCCAACGCTCGGCAGCGCGCCGCAGGGGTTCGACATCGCTCTCTTCCAGGGCCACCCGAAAGCCGCCACACCGGCGATAGCCGTTGTCGATACCGGTTTCCGCGAGCAGCCGAGGTGACCACTTGGCGAGGCGCTGCAGGCTGTGGGCCCGGAGCCGGTCCATTGGCGACACGGCGCCCTCGAGGCTCGCCGGCTTCAAGATGCCGGCGCCGGCCCAGGACGCCTCCATTCCCGCCGCGCTGCGCTCGACAACGGTGACCGAGATCTCCCGTTGAGACAGCTCGTAGGCGATCGAAAGGCCGACGACTCCGCCGCCGACGATCAAGACGTCGCTCATGGGAAAGATTTCGCGGATGGGGAGGGGGGAAGGTGGGTTCGCATGGCCTCGAGCGCAGGACTTTAGCAGGCGGTTGCCCCAAGGAAGCGTCGATTCCCTGGGGCGGCTTCGGATAGAGTGCCGACGATGCGCAGCGTCGTCTTCGTCGCCCCGTTCTTCCTCGAAACTACCCTCCGCTTTGTGCGCGCGGCGGCCCGCCCGGATGTGCGGCTGGGTTTGGTCAGCCAGCAACCCCTGGAGCAACTGCCGGCGGATCTCCGGCCGCGCCTCGCGGGCCACTGGCGGGTGGACAACGCCCTCGATCCGCGGCACCTAGCGAATGCGGCACGGGGCCTCGCGGGCCAGATCGGGCAACCGGAGCGGATGATCGGTGTTTTGGAGCATCTACAGGTGCCGCTGGCCGAAGCGCGCGAGGCGCTGGGTATTCCCGGCCTGGGGGTGGAGGCAGCGAAAAACTTCCGGGACAAGGACCGAATGAAGAAGGTGCTGTCGGACGCCGGTCTGCCCTGCGCTCGACACCGCCTGGTGAGCGATGCGGCCAGCGCCCGTGCCTTCGCCGCGGAGATCGGATTCCCGCTGGTGGCCAAGCCACCGGCCGGCGCCGGGGCGGCCGGTACCTATCGGTTGGACGATGGCCCGGCGCTCGATCAAGCCCTCGCCATGCTGCGGCCCTCGCCGGCTCGCCCGACGCTGTTGGAGGAGTTCTTGACCGGCGAGGAGTTTTCCTTCGAGAGCGTCTTCGTGCGCGGTGAGCCGGTGTGGTGTTCCCTGACACGCTACCTGCCGACCCCCCTCGACGTGCTGCGCAATCCCTGGATCCAGTGGTGTGTGCTGCTGCCGCGGGAGGTCGATCACCCGCGCTTCGACGATATCCGGCGGGTCGGCTTCCGGGCGGTCAAAACCCTGGGACTGGAAACCGGCTTGAGCCACATGGAGTGGTTTCGGCTGGCCGGCGACCGGATCGCCATTTCGGAAGTCGGCGCCCGGCCGCCGGGAGCGCAGATGACGCCGCTGACCTCCTGGGCGCACAGCTTCGATCTCTACGAGGCCTGGGCGCGGTTGATGATCTTCGACCGCTTTGCGCCGCCGGAGCGCCGCTACGCTGCCGGCGCCGCGTTCCTGCGCGGCCAGGGCCGGGGCCGGGTGAAGGCGGTGCGCGGCCTGAGGGAATTGCAGCGGGAACTTGGAGAGCTGGTGGTGGACCACAATCTACCGCGCGCCGGCCAAGCGCCCTCGTCCTCCTACGAGGGGGACGGGTTCATCATCGTGCGCCATCCGCAGACCTCGGTGGTGGAGAAGGCGCTGGCCCGGATCGTGTCGACCATTCGAGTCGAACTCGGTTAGGCCTTGGAAGAGGAGCGTCTGATATGAACATCCTGTTCTTCTCCCCTGGTTTCCCCGGCGAGATGCCGTTTTTCGCGGCGGCCTTGGCGGAGGTCGGCGCTCGGGTGTGGGGCATTGGCGATCAGCCGGCGGCGGCGCTGCCGGAGCGGGCGAGACGAGCGCTCTCCGGTTACACCCAGACCGCCAGTCTGTGGGACGAAGACGACCTTCTGCGGCGGGTGCGGGAGATCCACCGCAAGGCGCCCTTCGACCGCATCGAGTGCCTGTGGGAACCGGGCATGCTGCTGGCCGCCAAGCTGCGCGAAGCGCTGGGTGTGCCGGGCATGACGGTGGCTCAGACAGTGCCCTTCCGCGACAAAGAGGCGATGAAATCGGTGCTCGATGCGGCGGGCGTGCGCACCCCACGGCACTTTCGCGCTACCAGCAGTCAGGCCTGCCGGGAAGCGGTGGAGCGGTTGGGCTTTCCGGCCATCCTCAAGCCCATTTCCGGCGCCGGTTCGGCGGACACCCATCGGGTAGAGAGTTCCGGCGACCTCGACAAGGTGCTGAAGCTGCTCACCCACATTCCGGAGGTCAGCGTCGAAGAGTTCATCGAAGGGGAGGAGTACACCTTCGACACCATCTCGATCGGCGGCCGCATCGCCTATTACAACATCGGCTGGTACCGGCCGAAGCCGCTGATCGCCCGCACGGTGCCCTGGATCAGCCCGCAGACGCTGGGGCTACGCAACGTCGAGCGGCCGGAGCTGGCCGGCGGCCGGCGAATGGGTGCTCAGGTGCTGCAGGCCCTCGGCTTCGGCACCGGCTTCACCCACATGGAGTGGTTTCTGACCCCCTCCGGCGAGGCGGTGTTCGGGGAGATCGGCGCCCGGCCACCGGGCGGCCGTTCCGTCGAGACGATGAACTACGCCTGCGACATCGACGTGTTCCGCGGCTGGGCTGAGGCGGTGGCCCTGCGGCGCTTCAGCCAGCCGGTGCGGCGGCGCTACAACAGCGTCGTGGTGTTCAAGCGCGCCCAGGGGGAGGGGCGGATTCAGCGCATCCAGGGATTGGAAGGGATTCTCGGGCGCTACGGCGACCACATCGTGTCGGTGGAGCTGCTGCCGGTCGGCGCGCCGCGGCGCAACTGGAAGGCGTCGCTCCTCTCCGACGGCTGGATCATCGCCCGCCATCCGGTGCTCGGCCGGGCCCTCGAAATCGGCGACCGCATCGGAACGGACCTGCAGATTTTTGCCCGCTAGGCCGCCGGCGGCTCCATCCGCTCGGTCGGCAGGCCGGCGCATTCGCGGAGTGCTGCTTCCACGTACTTTCCCACCATCGCGCCCCGCCACTGGGCCTGAAAATCGGTGTTGTCCATCGGGGTGGCGTGTTTGCGCGCCTTGGCCGCCGCCTCGGCGATGACCTCGGCGTCGAGCTTCTCGCCCTCGAGGGCGGCCACCGTCTGCTCCGGCACCACCGGCCGGGAGGCCACTGCCCCCAGGAACACCCGCGCGTCGCGCACCACGCCCTCCTGGTCGAGATCGAGGGAGGCACCGACGGAGAGCACCGCGAAGTCGATGGAGCCCCGCCGGCGCAGTTTCCAAAAGGCCGAGCGGCGCCGCGCCGCGGCCCCCGGCACCCGCACCGCCGTCACCAGCTCCGCCGGGCCTTTGGATAGGTACTCCATGCCGTCGTCGTGGAACAGATTTTCCACCGGCAGAGTGCGCTCGCCGTCCGGACCGAAGAGGGTCACCTCCGCACCCAGGGCGGCCAGCATCGGCGCCGAATCCGAAGCGCTGTGCGCCCAGCAGCGGGGCGAACTGGGCGCCACCCAGCACACGCTGCCCTCGGCCTTCATGCAGTAGTCGATGGAGCGGCGCCATTCTTCCGTTTGGTTGTAATAGGTGCAGCGGGTGTCGACGCACAGGTTGCCGCCGAGGGTGCCCATGTTGCGCAGCGGGGGAGAGGAGATCGACCGTATCGCCTTGGCGAGGGCCGGCAGGTCGGTCGCCACCCGCGAATGCTCGGCCACTTGCGTCAAGGTGGCGTTGGCGCCGAGGGTGAAGTCGCCGTTCGCTTGGATCGTGTCCAGCCTTGCGATGCCGCCGAGGGCCACCACGACGTCCGCGGTCTGGTGGCGCCGCTTCATGTTCGGCCACAAATCGGTACCGCCGGCGACGGCCCGGGCACGGCCTTCGGCGGCGCCTTCCTCGGCCAATATCTCGACCGCCTCGGCGAGGCGTCTCGGCCGGCGCAAGGTGAAGGGGGGAAGTCGCAGCATCTAGGCGGTTCTCTTCAGTTGCATCACGCCACCTCAGCGAGGATCTGCCGGGCGCGCTCCTCGATGCGATCGAAGGCGCCGGTGCGGAGGTCTTCGGGATCGAACAGGGAGGTCACGAAACCGGCACCCCAGGCGCCCGCGTCCAACCACTGCCGGAAGTTGCCGGCATCCACGCCGTTGGTCGGCACCACCTTGAGGAAGGGAAGCGGGCCGAGCACCGAACGCAGCCACACCGGACCGCCGGCCGGGCACGGAAAGAGCTTGACGAGCTGCGCCCCGGCGCGGTGGGCGCGCAGCATTTCCGTCGGCGTGTGGGCTCCGGGCATCGCCGCCACGCCGAGGCGGGCGGCGGCTCCAATCACCGCTTCGTCGACCACCGGCGACACCAGAAAGCTCGCCCCGGCGGCCACCGCGCGTTCCGCGTCTTCGGTGGTCAGCACCGTACCGGCACCGGCGACAATACCCTCGCGCCGGGCAAACTCCTGGATCAGCTCGAAGGCGCCGGGGATGGTGAGGGTGAACTCGACCAGCCGGAAACCCCCTCGCACGGCGGCCTCCATCGCCGACTCGGCGGTTTCGGCGGAATCCGTGCGCAGAATGGCGCTCGCCCGTTCGCTGCCGACCCGGGCGACGAAGTCCTCCGGCATCGTACTGTCGGCAAGTCGCTCAGGGGAAGGTGGGCTCATGGGGCGAGAGTATAGCCGCCGAGCCCAGAGGACGCACGGCGCTGCAGTGAGGTGCGCCGCTGCAGTGAGGTTCGCCAAAGCGCCGTGCTAACGTCGAAACGAAACGTCCGCGCCGGAGTACCGTCGCCCCGGAACTCCGGCGCGGATCGGCTCCTTGCCACAGAGGGAGCGTGAAGCCGCGAAGCCCTTGCCCGATCGGGAAACGACCCGGGGTGACGGGTTGGGCGAGCCGAGGGTTGCACGCTTCAGTTCCAAAGTGTCGAAAGTACTGCGATACGTGACTCGTTTCTTCTCTCCATCACGCGGCCTGCCGGCGATTCTGCCGGTGCTCAGCCTGTTCGTCCTGGGTTGCAGCAATCACTACCTGATTCACCCGCGGGACGCCTTGCCCGGCCTGGTGGAGACCCGGGAAGAGCGGCGGGTCGGTGACTTGACCCTCCGCCTGGAGTGGGTGGAGCCCGCCGGCGACGGGCTGCTGCCGGCGGTGGTGGTGCATCCGGAAGCCGGTCATCGAGCCCAGGAGATGCGCGGCATCTTGCGTAGCTTGGCGGCGAGCGGGTACCTGGCGGTGGCGGTCGACTATCGGCGCGACGACGGTGAAACGATCTTCACCTGGCAACAAAAAGAGGATGCCCTCGCCGCGCACCGGGTGGTGACGGCGCATCGGCGGGTCGACCCTTCGCGCATCGGGTGGATGGGATATTCACAGGGTGCCATCTACAGCCTGTTGATCGCCGCTCGCACGGAAGCGGCGGCGGTGGTGGCCTATTACCCGATCACCGACCTCGTGGGCTGGCTCGCCCAGTCCGACGAGCCGGGTTTCCGGGGTTGGTTGTTCGGTCAAATCGAGCGCCGCTTTCGTCAACGAAGCGGAGTCGGCGATGACGATGCCGAGTTTGCTCGCCGGTTGGCGCTGGCCTCACCGCTCGGCCAAGCGGAAAGGATCGAGGCCCCGGTCCTCTTGATCCACGGTGATCGGGACCGTTCCGCGCCGGTCGGCGAGTCTCGGCGCTTGGCGCAACGGCTACGGGAACTGGATCGGGACGTTGAGTTGGTGGTGCTCGAGGACGCCGGCCACGTGTTCAACTTTCGGACGGCATCGCGCGCCGAGGCCGCCTGGCGACAAGCGAAAGCTTGGCTTGATCGATATCTCCGGCCGAATTCCGAACAGTGAAAGGAAGGTTCCTCATCATGAACCGTCGAAGAATCTTGATCCTGCTTCTGATGGCGCTCCTGATGGGAGCCACCCTCCATGCGGACCGATCATCAGGAGGGCGAGAGGCCCTTGGACAGCCGGCGCAGGGCTCCCTCGCCTGGGTCCAGGAGGTCTTCGACTGGTTGACGACGCGACGGGCGCGGCAAGACGTGGGCCGAGCGCCGCAGGGGGAGCCGGGGTTGCGTCGGCACGATCAAGGTTCGCCGGTACCGGATGCCGACGGCTGCGGCGATCCTTCGACCAGCGGAGCCGAAGGGGACTGCGGCCCCTATCTCGACCCTGACGGGTAGGGTGTCTTTCGGCGCACGGCTACTTCTCGAGGTCGAGGGCCAAAGCGGGCCCTCGCCGCCGGGCCGCTCGGACTGTGCTCATGAGCTGTCGAAGAAGGTCGCCGCTCACCGCCTGCTCGGCCTCGGCGAGCAGGCCGAGGGCGGTCAGAGATTCCCGGGGAACTCCTAGATTCGCGAACAGATCGGCGGTCTGGCGAAGCAAGCGGGTGAGATCCGTCCACCGGTCGAGCTGGCGATAGGCGACGGCGAGGTCGAGGGCGACGAGGGCGGCCTCGTAGGGAAGTTCGTGTTCGGTAAAGCTCTGGCGTACCGCTTCAAGGCGCTCCGCCGCGTCGTCTGCTGCGCCGAGTTCGCGACGAATGCGAGCGCCGAGCCAATCGAAACGCAGACGGTCGATGGCGTCCGCCTGGCGGGCGATCAACGGCCGCGCTCGATCGAGCAGGTGCTCCGCCTCGGCCGCTTCCTCCAGTTCCGCCGTCAGGTAAATCAGATTGTGAGTGGCGAGCAGTTCCAGGGTGGCAGCGTCCAACCCCAGGACCGAACGTAGAGCTCTCGCCGTCGCCGCGATGCCGGCTTCGGTGCGACCTCGCTCTGCTTCGACGAAGCCCAGCTTGATCAAGGCACGGGCGCTGCCGGCGTGATCCTGATAGTGATGGTAGATGAGGGCCGCGGCGCGCAACCAGCGCACCGCTTCGACGAAGCGCCGCTGGTAGTTGGCGAGGGAGGCTCGCAAGGAGTAGAGGTGGGCGCGGGCCAGGGGATCGAGCCGGTGTCGCCGAGCCAGTCTCAGCGCCTCGTCCAAAGAGCGTTCGGCGGCGTTCAAGTCGCCCAGAATGCGCTGGGCGTTACCGAGCTCTCCGAGACCGCGGCACCGCACTTCGATCTGCTCGGAACGGCGCGAAGCCCATTCCGCCCACTGGGCATACTGGAAGGAGCGCGCCGGCTCACCGCGGCGGAGGTCGCGGCTGCGGGCGATCAACACGTCGACCAAGGCTCCAGCGAGGCGCGGATCGGTCTCGCCGACGAGACGACGCGCTTCGGTCGGTCGGTGTTCGAGGGAGGTGACGAGTTGTCGGGCTCGTTCCAGGCCTTCATCGCGGCCAAGAATCTGCGGAACGATGGCGCGGGACATCCGCACCACGGCGCGGTCCAGTTCACTCTGGTACTCGTTCAGGGGCTCCTGGGCGCCTTCGCGGGTGCCGTCGAGCAGCAGGCTGTCCCCTATCGCAGGGCGTGGCCGGCGGCAGACGGGACAGTGAGAGAGAAGGTGGCGGACCGCTCGCCGTCGGGAGGCCGGAGCGGCGGCGCCGGTCTCCAGGCGATCGAGCAGGTCCGCCGGGCAGGATTCTATGCTCAACGGTCACCCCTCTTGCGCGGCCGTTCACGCTCGGCTTCGAGGCGGCGCAGTTCGGTGGTGAGGGCCTCGCCGACCAGCGCCTGGACCCGATCGAGGTCGACTGGGCTGCGGTCGCGGCTGCGCTGAAGCGCTCGGTCGACCAGCGATTTCACCCGCGCCAACTCCTGCCGACGAAGATCCCGTTCCTCGGCGATACGCCGGTCCACCAGTTGCTCGATCTGTTCGAGGCGGAGGGAAGGTGGCGGCGCGCCGCCGTCCGCTGCCGCCGGGAAGCCGTCGTCCGATCTTGGAAGAGGAGCGGGTTCGACGGTTGTCGGGCCGAAGAGGCGGGCGAAAAACTCCTCCGGCGCCACCTCGAGAGCTCCCAAAATGTCTTGCACATGGGAGACCTTGAGGGCCGGAGATCCAGATCCGAGAACCTGGCTCAGGTAGCCGGAACTCCAGCCGAGCTGTTGCTCCACCGAGCGCCCGGAGCGTCTCTTCTCACGCATCAGGGTACGCAGCATCTGGCTCCACGCCAGAACGAGATTGACCGCTGTCATGGGAGTGATTATAGGTCCAATGCTGAAAATGTCACGAGATAGGTCTTTATTTCAGCGTCCGCAGAGAGAAATTCAGCACTGCGGAGGCCCACACCATCTCACGCCCGGACCACGCCGGCGGGGGCGTTATGCGGTCCTCTGGACCGCTCCCGGGACAATCCCGAGACGACACCCGAGTAGTCTTTCTAAGACGCACGAAAAAAAGGAGTTAGCAGCATGCGATCGACCCTTCTGGACGGAGATTCCTGTGCTACGATCGCCGCCTATGGAAGCCGTCGAGGTGCGCCGGAATCAGGTGCTCACGGATACGCTGCGCCGCTTTGTGCGGCGAGGAGCGCGCTCCAGCATCAGCAAGCTGCTGGCCAAGGTGCGTCCGGAGGATTTGGGCATGCTGCTGCGCGGCTTGACCCCGAGCGAGGGGCTGTCGGTCTTCCGCATCGCCGTCGCCGATTATCCGGACAGTGTGGGCTCGGTGCTGACGGAACTCGAGTCTTCCCTGCGCACCGATTTGGTGTCGCGCATGGACCCCAGCGAAGTCGCCGGGGTACTCGACCTGATCGCCGTCGACGACGCCGTCTTTGTGGTCGAGTCGCTGCCCTCGGAGGTCCAGGAGCGGGTGCTCGAGATCGTCGACCTCGAAGGGGTGACGGAGGTCCAGTCGCAGCTCACCTTCGAAGATGATTCGGCCGGCCGCATCATGACCCGCGAATTCTTCTCGCTTCCGGAGTCCAATTTGGTGCGCGAGGCAATCGCCACCATCCAGGATCAGGGGGAGGAGATCGAGATGATCTTCTACCTCTATATCGTCGACGAAAAGGGCGAGCTGATCGGGGTGACCTCCCTGCGACAGCTCCTCCTGTCGGCGCCGGGTAAGAGCCTGCGGGACATCGCCCAGCGCGACCTGATCAAGGTCACCACTTCGACGGACCAAGAGGAAGTGGCTCATCTCGCCGCGCGCTACGACCTGCTCGCCATTCCGGTGACCGACGACCGCAACCGCCTGGTCGGTATTGTCACCGTCGACGACATCGTCGACATCGTCAAGGAAGAGGCGACGGAAGATTTCCTCAAGATGGTCGGCACCAATGAAGGTGAGCTGCTGTACCAGGAGCGTGCCCTGCGGGTGGCGAGAATTCGCTTGCCTTGGCTGCTGATCAACCTCGGCGGCCTGCTGTTGACGGGTTTGCTGCTGGCCTTCTTCCAGGTGCGCTTCTCGGAAGCCTTGTTCCTGCTCACCTTCGTGCCGTTGATCATGGGTATGGGGGGCAACGTTGGCACTCAGACCTCGACGATCACGGTGCGCGGCCTGGCGACCGGCGGCATTCCCGAAGGTCCCGGGCGTATTCGAAAGTTCCTCTGGTCGCAGATCCGCGTCGGAGCGGTGATCGGCCTGGTGACGGGGCTGCTGGTGGCCGGCGCCGCCAGCCTGATTCAGGGCGGCAACCCGTACTTCGCCCTGGTGGTCAGCGCCTCGCTGTTCATGGCCATCCTGCTCGCCTCCTTGAGCGGTGCCATGATCCCGCTGCTTTTCGAGCGCATCGGCATCGATCCGGCGGTGGCCGCGGGCCCGCTGGTGACCACCAGCAACGACATCACCGGAATCTTGATCTACTTCGGCTTTGCCGGCCTGCTGATCGAGTTCTTGATCCGTTAGCAGATGCCGAAAGAGCTGCCGACGTTAACTTTCGACATCTGCTTTCTTTGTTTTCAGGGGGGCTGGGCGCCCCCCTCGCCCAATGGGCTCACCCCCATCCTCGGCGGGACGGTGTCCCGCCGCCTCGCCCTCTCGGGCTCGGGCGCGGCGCCTAGGCCGTTGGCGCTCGGAAGCGAGAAGGCCCACGGACCCCTCGGACCCCAGGGGATTTTCCCGAATGGCTTTTGAGCGCGACGAAGCGCTCATCCTGGAGGTGCTCGACCTCCAGGACCGCGACCGCATCGTGGTTTTCCTGAGCCGCGAGCACGGCAAGAAGCGCGGGGTGGCGCAGGGCGCCCGGCGGCCCCATAGCCGCTTCGCCGGGGTGCTCCAACCCCTTGCCAAGGTGCGCCTCGACTGGCGCGAGAAGGAAGGCCGCGAACTGGTGCGGATCGGGGGAGTGGATCTGCTGCGGCCGGCGAGTGGGGTGGAAAACGACCTGGAGGGTCTGCTGATCGGCAGCTACCTGGCCGACCACATGCTCGAATTCGCCCAGGAGGACGAACCCGGAGATCTCTGGTTTCGGCTGCTGGACAGCTCCGTGGAAGCGCTTTCGAAAGGGGTGGACCGAAATCTTACGGCGCGATATTTTGAGGCCTGGGTGTTGCGCCTGTCCGGCATTTTTCCGGCGCCCTGGGAGTGCCCGATCTGCGAGCGATCCTTGGCCGATGGCGCAGTGCTGCCGGCCGGTGGGGACACGCTCCTCTGCGGCCCTTGCGCGCAGGAAGTCCCGGGCCACTCGCTGATCGCCGATCCATCGGTGATCGAGTTCCTGCACTTGTTGGCGAAGGTGCCCCTGGAGGACTTGGCCGAGGCCCGCCCGCCGTCGGCCGGAACGCTGCGGCGGGTGGAAAAAATCTGCGCTCAGGTGCGTCGCCGGTTCCTGCAGCGCGAGCTGCGCAGTTATGAAGTGATCCGCCAGACGTTGGCTTTTCGAGGCGGCGATGATCGCCACCGGTCGTCGGCCGGCTAGGGCAGCCGACGCCCGGTGTTTCGAGGCCGCGATCGCTCGGCGAGCGGCGGGCCGATCAAGCGAGAGGAAGAGCGATGCAGACTTTTCAAGAACTGATCCTGCGCCTATCCGAGTTCTGGGCCGAGCAGGGTTGTGTTCTCCAACAGCCCTACGACCTGGAGGTCGGGGCCGGCACGATGCACCCGGACACCTTCCTGCGGGTGCTCGGCCCGGAGCCTTGGCGGGTGGCCTATGTGCAGCCGTCTCGGCGGCCGGCCGACGGGCGCTACGGCGACAATCCCTTTCGGCTGGCCAAGCACTATCAAATGCAGGTGGTCTTGAAGCCTTCGCCGAAGGACATCCAGGCCCTCTACGTGAAGAGCCTGGAGGCGATGGGCATCGACCTGTCGGTGCACGACCTGCGCTTCGAAGAGGACAACTGGGAAGCGCCGACCTTGGGCGCCTGGGGTGTCGGCTGGCAGGTGATGCTCGACGGCATGGAGATCACCCAGTTCACCTACTTTCAGCAGGCCGGCGGCCTGGAGCTGGCGCCGATCAGCGCCGAGATCACCTACGGCTTGGAACGCATCACCATGTTCCTCTCCCGCTCGCGCAGCCTCTACGACATCCGCTGGGTGGAGGGCGGCGTGCGCTACGGCCAGGTGCGGCACCAGGACGAGCTGGAGATGTCGAAGTACTACTTCGAGCTGGCGGACGTGAAGTTCCTCTCCGAGCAGTTCGACGGCCAAGAGCGAGAGGCGAACCGATGCCTGGAGGCCGGGCTGGTGCTGCCGGCCTACGAATGCGCCCTCAAGTGCTCTCACCTATTCAATGTGCTCGACGCCCGGGGCGCCGTTTCGGTGACCGAGCGGGTCGCCATCATCCGGCGGGTGCGGCGCCTGGCGGTGGCCTGTGCTGAGGAATACGTAGCGAGTCGCGAGCGCCTGGGCTACCCGTTGCTGCCGGCACCGGCGACGAGCGAGGAGGAGGTGGCTCATGCCGAAAGGTGAGTACCTGCTGGAAGTGCGCGCCGAGGAGATCCCGGCGCGCATGCTCGCCCCGGCGACGGCGGAGCTGGTCGAGGGGCTGGTCGAGGCCTTGACGGCCCGCGGGCTGGCGCCGACGTCGAGTTCCGTGGGCTTCACACCGCGGCGGCTGGTGGTGGTCTTGAAGGGCCTACCGGAGCGCGAAGAGGACCGCGAAGAGCAGATGATCGGTCCGCCGGCCCGCATCGCCTTCGACGACGACGGCGAACCTACCCAGGCCGCCCTCGGCTTTGCCAAGCGCTGCGGTGTCGAAGCGGATGCCCTGGAGCGGACCACCACCGACAAGGGCGAGTACCTGGCGGCGACGGTCAAGACCGTCGGTTCCGATACCGGCGAAGTGCTGGCGGAGCTGGCGCCGCGGGTGCTCGCCGGCTTGTCCTGGCCGAAGAGCATGAGGTGGGGCGACGGCGCTGGACCCTGGGTGCGGCCGGTGCACGGCATCGTGTCGACCTTTTCCGGTGCGGTGGTGCCCTTCGATCTGTTCGACGTCACCGCCGGCGACGAGACGGTAGGCCATCCGGTGCTGTCGCCGGATGCCTTCACGGTGAAGGGCGCCGCGGACTACCGCCGCAAGCTCTCCCGCCGCGGAATCGAGGTGCTGCCCGAGGAGCGCCGCCAAATACTGCTGGCGGAGATGCGCGAGCGCGCCGCGGCGCTCGGCGGCGTGCTGGTGGAGGACGACGAATTGCTCGACAAGCTGACCGCCATGTGCGAGATCCCCGGAGTGATGGAGGGCACCTTCTCGGAAGGCTTCCTCGGTCTGCCCCGGGAGGTTTTGATCGCCAGCCTGAAGGATCACCAGAGCGCCTTCACCATCGAGGGCGAGGCGGAGGAAGAGGGCGCCGAGCGTCCGCTGCTGCCGTACTACCTGACGGTGATGGATCGGCCGGACGATCCCGCCGGCCGGGTGCGGGCGGGCAACGAGTGGGTGGTGGCGGCGCGGCTCGAGGACGGCCGGTTCTTCTTCGACGAGGATCGCAAGCGCAGCCTGGCGGACCGCGCCGGCGACCTCGACCGGTTGACCTTTCACGAGCGCCTGGGCACCTACGCCGACAAAGCGGAACGTATTGCGGAACTGTCGCGCCTGCTGTGCGAACAGCTCGGGTGGCAGGGCGAGATCGACGCGGCGGTGACGGCGGCGGGACTTCTCAAAGCCGACCTGCCGAGCGAGATGGTCAAGGAATTCACCTCCCTCCAGGGGATCATGGGTGGCCTCTACGCGCGCCTCGAAGGCGTCGACCGGGCGGTGTGGCAGGCGATCTACGATCAATACCTGCCGGCCTCGACGGACGATCCGCTGCCGCGCGGCCGGATCGGCAAGATCACCGCCCTGGCGGACCGCATCGACTCGCTGGTCGGCATCTTCGGCCTGGGGCTGATCCCCACCGGCAGCCGCGATCCCTTCGGTCTGCGGCGGGCGGCCCAGGGCGCCGTGCGCATCACCCTCGAGGGCCGCTTGCCTCTGGACCTCGATCTGGTGGCGGCGCGGGCGGCGCTGCTCTACGGTGAGCGCCTGGAGCGGAGCGGCGAAGAGATCCTGTCGGATCTGCGCCCCTTTCTGCACGATCGCACCCGCTACCTCCTCGGTCTCAAGGGCTACGCCTACGACGAGATCGAGGCGGCCCTGGCGGTGGGCGGCAACGATCTGCCGGACCTCGAGGCGCGGGTGGATGCGCTCCACCGGGTGCGCGACGAGAAGGGCTTCCTGTCGGTGGTGCTGGCCGCCAAGCGAATCGCCAACATCGTCAAGGACCACAACGAGTACTCCCTCGATCCGGAAGTCTTCGCCGAAGACGCCGAGCGCGACCTGCACGACGCCTTCCAGGCCCTGCGCTCGCAGATCGAGGAAGCGGCGGCGGCGGGGGAGTACGAGCGCGGCCTGCGGCGCATCGCCGATCTGGCGGAGGTGCTCGACCGATTCTTCGTGGAGGTGCTGGTGATGGACGAGGACCGCGACCGGCGGCGCAACCGCATCGCCCTGCTGCAGGCCATCCATCGGGTGATCTCGCGCACCGCTCGGCTGACGGAAGTGGTGGTGGATCGCGCCGAGCATCGGTCGCGTTTCGAGGAGGACGAATCCTGATTCCACGGTACGAGGGAGGTGGATGGTGAGCGACACGAAATACGTCTACGCCTTCGGCGGCGGTACCGCCGAGGGATCCGCCGCCGACAAGGCCCTGCTGGGCGGCAAGGGAGCCAACCTGGCGGAGATGAGCCGCCTCGGCATCCCCGTGCCGCCGGGCTTCACCCTCACCACCGAGGCTTGCCTCTACTTCCAGCGTCACGACGGTGAGTACCCACCGTCCCTGGCCGAAGAGGTCGACGACCACCTGAAGCGTTTGGAGGAACTCCAGGAACGCTCCTTCGGCAATCCGGAAAAGCCGCTCCTCCTGTCGGTGCGCTCCGGCGCGCCGATTTCGATGCCGGGGATGATGGACACGGTGTTGAATCTCGGCCTCGATGGACGGGTGCTCGAAGCCCAGAAGAACGCCGGCGACGGCCGCTTCGTGCGCGACGCCTACCGCCGCCTGCTGACCATGTACGGCGATGTGGTGATGGAGGTGCCGCACCGCAGATTCGAGAAGGTGTTGGCGGCGGCTCGCGCCGCCGCCGCCGTGGCCGACGACGGCGCCTTGCCGCCGGCGGCCCTGGACGGGGTGATTTCGGCCTTCGAAGCACTGATCGCAGAGTCCGCCGGCCGGCCCTTCCCGCAGGACCCGATGGAGCAGCTCTGGGGCGGCATCCGCGCCGTCTTCGCCAGTTGGGACAACCAGCGGGCGCGCGACTACCGGCGCCTGAACGGCATTCCCGGCACTATGGGTACCGGCGTCAACGTGCAGGCGATGGTGTTCGGCAACGGCGGCGACGACTGCGCCACCGGCGTAGCCTTCACCCGCAACCCGGCCACCGGTGCGCCGGGCCTCTACGGCGAGTACCTGGTGAACGCCCAGGGCGAGGACGTGGTCGCCGGCATCCGCACGCCGAAGCCGATCGAGGGCACCGCTGCGGGCGGCGGCATGGCCGAGCGCTTCGCCGAGGCGACGGCGGAACTCAAGGCCGTCTGCGAGCGCCTCGAAGGCCACTACAGGGAGATGCAGGACGTCGAGTTCACCATCGAACACGGGCGCCTCTACATGCTGCAAACGCGCACCGGCAAGCGCACCGGCCCGGCCGCCGTGCGCATCGCCGTGGAGATGGTGGGCGAGGAACGGATCAGTCCGGCGACGGCCTTGAAGCGGGTCGAGCCGGAGCACCTCGAACAGATGTTGGCGCCGGACTTCGACCAGAACGAGAAAGCGCGTGCGGTGGCCGAAGGCAAGCGGCTGGCCGAGGGCCTGCCGGCGGGGCCCGGAGCGGCGAGCGGCCGCATCGCCTTGAGCGCCGACCGCGCCGCCGCCATGGCCGCCGACGGGCCGGTGCTGCTGGTGCGCGAGGAGACGTCGCCGGAAGACATCGTCGGCATGCACGCCTCCTCCGGCATCGTCACCTCCCGCGGCGGCATGACCTCCCACGCGGCGGTGGTCGCCCGGGGGATGGGGAAGCCCTGCATTGTCGGCGCTTCGGAACTTCACGTCGACGAGGAGAGCGGCGAGGTTCGGGTGGCCGGCCAAGTGCTGCGGGAAGGCGACGACCTTTCCATCGACGGCACCACCGGCGAGATCTTCGCCGGCGGCCTGGCGCCGCGGGAATCCGATGTGCTGGCCGCCTTGACCGGCGCCGGTCCGGACACCGAGGCCGCTCGCGCCTTCCGCAAGGTCCTCGAGTGGTCCGACGGCGTGCGCCGGATGCGGGTGCGCGCCAACGCCGATACCCCGGAGGACGCCATCCGCGCCCGCGCCTTCGGGGCCGAGGGCATCGGCCTGTGCCGTACCGAGCACATGTTCTTCGAGGAAGACCGCATCCCGCGGGTGCGGCGCATGATCCTGGCGACCAGCGCCGAGGAGCGCCGGGCGCCCCTCGAAGAGCTGCTGCCGGTGCAGCAGTCCGACTTCGAGGGCATCTTCGAGGCGATGGCCGGCCTGCCGGTGACGGTGCGGTTGCTCGATCCGCCGCTCCACGAATTCCTGCCGCACGGCGAAAAAGCGCTGGCGGAGCTGGCTGGTGACATGGGCATCGATGCCTCCGAGGTGGCCGCCAAAGCCGAGTCCCTGCGCGAGGTCAACCCGATGCTCGGCCACCGCGGCTGCCGTCTGGGCGCGACGGCGCCGGAGATCTACGATATGCAGGCGGAGGCCATTGCCCGCGCCGCCTGCGTGCGGCGCCGCGCCGGTGACGATGTGCAGCCGGAGATCATGATCCCCCTGGCCGGTACCTCCGAGGAGCTGAGTCGCCTGCGCGAACGCACCGTGGCGGTGATCGAGCGGGTCCAGCAAGAGGAGGGGGTTGAGGTGCCGATCCTGGTCGGCACCATGATCGAGATTCCCCGTGCCGCCCTGGTCGCCCGGGACATCGCCGCCCACGCGGATTTCTTCTCCTTTGGCACCAACGACTTGACCCAGATGACCTTCGGCTTCTCGCGCGACGACATCGGCAGCTTCCTTCCGCAGTACCTCGAACAGGGTCTGCTGCCCTTCGATCCCTTCATGCGTATCGACGAGACGGGAGTCGGTTCCCTCGTCCGTACCGCCTGTGCCCAGGGGCGCGAGGCCAAGGCTCATCTCCACCTCGGCGTGTGCGGCGAACACGGCGGCGAACCGCACTCCATCGCCTTCTTCGAGCGGGTCGGGCTGGACTACGTTTCGTGCTCCCCCTACCGGTTGCCGATCGCCCGTCTGGCGGCGGCGCGGGCGGTGCTCGCCGCACGCGAAGAATCGCTGCCGGAAGGGGAATGACCCAGCCCGCCGGCCGCGCGCCGGTCCTCGACGAGGCGAGCCGGTTGGCGGCGCGCTATCCGGACGAACCCCGCTGGGTGGACCTGCGGGGCCTGTTGCTTTCCGGTCGGGCTCTGCTCTTCGCGCACCGACCGGAGGTCGGCTTCATCGCTCGCTCCCCGGACGAGCCCTTCGCTTTCGTCGCCGGCACCCCGGTGTCCGGCGATCTGGCCGACCTTCTCGCCCACGGGGACCCTCCGGAACTTGAGATCCTGGTGCCGAACGAGCACGCCGACGCCGTCGGCGAGATGCTGCCCGGTTGGGCGCGCGGTTCGACCGTGCTCCATCGCTATTCCGGGGCAACCGGCGCGTTCGCCACGGCACCGCCTCACGGAGTGACCCTCACCACCTTGACGGATCCCACCGCTCTCGCCGCCGGCACCTGGTCCGAGGCAACGGCTGAGGAACTGGCCGCCGCCGTCTCGAACGGCATGGCGATGTCCGTCGCCTGGGTGGACGGTGAACTCGCTGCCTTTTGCGCCGCGCCGGTCGAAACGGAATCCCTGTGGGACGTGTGGGTTGAGACCTTGCCGGCCCACCGGCGCCGGGGCCTCGCCTCCGCCTGCTTCCACCGCCTGCGGGACGACATGATCGCTCGCGGCAAACTGCCCGTGTGGGGCGCCCACGGCGACAATCACGGTTCGATTCGGATGGCGAAGGGCCTGGGCTTCGTCCCCGCCGGTACGCTGGCGTACTTCCGTAGGGAGGCCGGGTGACCGCGTCGGATTCCAGCGCCGAGTCGTCCAACAAGGCGCGTCTCGATCGATTCTGGGACGGCAATCGGGACTACTACGAACAGGCCGCCACGGCCAACCCCGAGGCCTCGCCGGAGCGACAGCGGCTGTTCGCATACCTCGAGCCCGGCGACCGGGTGCTCGATCTCGGTTCCGGCTCCTGCGAAAACGCCCTCTGGCTGCCGGCGGGCAGCCGCTACGTGGGCACCGATGTCTCCACCGCGGCCCTGGTGATGGCCGACGAAAAGGGGCGGCCCGGCGAGCGGGTGCGGAGCGATGGCGAAACCCTGCCCTTTGCCACCGCGTCCTTCGATGCGGTGATCTCCACCTGGGCTCTCGAACACTTCCACCGGCCGGCGCAGACGCTGCTCGAAGCGGCTCGGGTGCTGCGGCCGGGAGGCCTGCTGCTGGTGGTGGGTTCCGCATGGGACCTGCCCTACGATCTGCCGCCGAGCCTCGATCCACGCCGCCGACTGGGCCTCGCCGCGGTGCGGCTGTTGCGCCAACTGCGGTCCCTCTTGGATGGCTCCCACGTCTTCGAACTCGTCGCGGAGCCTCGGGTGCTGACGGAAGGGTACGTGCCGGACGCCGACGCCGTCCACGTCGCCCAATCCTGGCGCCTGGAGCGGTTCCTGCGGGCCGCCGGCCTGGAGTTGGAGATCTTCGAACCGCTGCCCCACCGGCCAGACCCAAAAGGTGCCAGGGGAATGTTGCGGCGGCTGTTGCGCCTTGTCCCCGCCTGGCGCCGGGGCTGGGGTTCGACCCTGTTCGCCGTGCGGCGAGGCGAGCGGCTGCATCGGCCGGCGTTTCGACGGGTCTTCCTCTGATCGAGGCGACAACCGTTCGGCCCATGCTGCGTAAAGAAAGAGAAACGAGGAGAACCCGATGAACCGCCTGAACCCCCACCGCCGTTGCTTTCTGTCTTTTTCGGTCGCCGTCGTTTTGCTGACGAACACTGCGCTCTGGGCTCAGGAGAACCCTGCCTCGCCTCAGACTCCCGCGGAGAAGGCTCAGGCGCTGCTGACGGCGGAGAAGTGGCCCCAGGCCATCGCCGCCTTCGAGGCCTTGACGGAGGCCTCGCCGGACGATCCGCAGGCCTGGTTCGGTCTGGCCCAGGCGCGCCATGGGGCGGGGGACTACGGCGCCGCCGTCGTCGCCTACGGTCGGGCCGCCGACGCCGGTTTTTCGGCACCCCGCACCCTGTTCCAGGGGGCCCGCGCCCTGGCCGCCGCCGGCCGCGCCGAGGAGGCCGTCGCCCGTCTCGGGGAACTCGCCGACACCGGCGCCAAGGTCGCCGCCGCCGTCCGGGCCGACGCGGATCTTTCCAAACTGGCCGCACGGCGGGACTTCCAGGCGGTGCTCACCCGCCTCACGCCGTGCAGCGAAGACGAATTCCACCAATTCGATTTCTGGCTGGGGGAGTGGGACGTGGTCAACCAGCAGAGCGGGGCCACCGGTGCGATCAACCGCATCAGCGCCGTCCACGGCGGCTGCGCCCTCCACGAGCAATACGAAAACGGCGCCTACGTCGGCTCGTCCCTGAACGGCTACGACGCCACCACCGGCAGGTGGTATCAGTTCTGGAGCGACAACCAGGGCACCGTCCTGCGATTGATGGGGGAGTGGGACGGCAAATCGATGGTGATGCAGTCCGCCCCGGCACCGGATCCGCAGGCTTCGCCCCTCAACCGCATCTCCTGGACTCCCAACCAAGACGGCACCGTCCGCCAGCACTGGGAAACCTCCACCGACGACGGCAAGACCTGGACCACAGCCTTCGACGGGCTGTACACGAAGAAGGGTTCGCAAAAGTAGGCCCTCTTTTCAACCTCTTCTGCTCGATCTCCGCACTCCTCTTCCATCCCCCGAGGTCCCGCAAGAGGGCCGCTCGGATTCTGCAGGGTGTACGGATTCTGATGACGAAGATGGAGGTCGGTCGGTGGCGGGTCGACCGGGAGCTCGACGCGAGCGCACGGTAGGAATTGTGCAGTCCTCGATCGGTTTGCGCTCGCGGAGCGCAGCGTGGGGCAGTAGCTTGAAAGTCTGAGAAGCCCCACGCGGTCCCGGTCGTCCCGCCATCGACCGGCCGGCCAAGCGCGGTCCCGGTCGTCCCGCCATCGACCGGCCCGGCAGGGTGATCACCGGCGCCTATCAGATCGCCGGGATATGATTCACGCTCATGCCGAAAATCCATCTCCTTTCGGACCACCTGGTCAGCCAAATCGCCGCCGGGGAGGTCGTCGAGCGTCCCGCCTCGGTGGTCAAAGAACTGGTCGAAAACTCCCTCGACGCCGGCGCGACGGAAGTGCGGATCGAGTTGGAAGCGGGCGGCAAGCGGCGCATCCTGGTGGCCGACGACGGCGTGGGGATGGGCCGGGACGATGCCCTCCTGGCCTTCGACCGCCACGCCACCAGCAAGATCGACAACTTCGAAGATCTCCAGCAGGTGGGCACCCTCGGCTTTCGGGGCGAAGCCCTCGCCTCCATTGCGGCGGTGGCGCGGGTGGAATTGGTGACCGCCGACGAGCCCGGCGACGGGCAGCGGGTGCGCATCGAGGGGGGGCGGGTCAAGGCGGCGGAGCCGGCGGCGCGGGCCCGCGGCACCACGTTGGAGATCGCCAACCTGTTCTTCAACGTGCCGGCTCGGCGCAAGTTCTTGAAGACTCCCGCCACCGAGCTGCGGCGCTGCGTGGAGGTGGTGCAGGGCTACGCCCTGGCTCGGCCGGACGTGCGCTTTTCCGTGCATCACCAGGGGCGGGCGCTGCTCGAAGCGCCGCCGGTGACGGCGGAAGATCCCGTCGAGGGCGCCCGTGAACGCATCGCCCAGGTCTTCGGCCGCCCCTTCGCCGACGAGCTGGTGGCAATTCCCGCCAGGGAGTCCGGCACGATCACCGGGTTGGTGGGAGCCGCCTCCAAAGCGCGCGGTCGGCGGCTGTTCGTGTTCGTCAACCGGCGCTTGCTGCGCGATCGCTCCATCCTCGCCACCTTCTATCGGGCCGTGCGCGACGAATGGCGCAATGAGGACTATCCCTCGCTGTTTCTGTTTCTGGACGTTCCACCGCAGGATGTAGACGTCAACGTTCATCCGCAGAAATCCGAAGTGCGCTTTCGCGATCCCGCCATCCTCGATCATCTCTACGGTCGCTTGCGGGAGGGCCTCGCCGCCGCCCGGGGCGAGGAGGAAGCTCCCCTGCGATCGCCCCAGCGTCCACCAACGCCGCTTGCCTGGCAGGGTCTCGGTGAACGCAAAGCACCACCATCGACCGCCTCGGGCGGTGAGCCCTGGAGGGTGGCACGAGCCGGCGAGGTCCGAGAGCCGGCCCGCAACTGGCCCGCGACCCCTCCGCAGCAGGTGGCGCGGCCGAGCTATGCGCCGGTGGAGCGCTCAGCGGTGCCGCTCTCCGGCCGCTCCGGTGAAGAGCGGCCCTTTCGCCTGCTGGGGCAGTACAAGGGCACCCTGATCCTGCTCGAAGGGCCGGATGGTCTCTACCTGATCGACCAGCATGTGGCCCACGAGCGGATTCTCTTCGAGCGCCTGAAGCGAGCGATGGAGCAAGAGGCGACCTCCAGCCAACGGCTGCTGACGCCGCCGGTGTTGGAGCTTTCGCCGGCGGAACACCTGCGGTTGGCGGAAATGGTACCGGACCTCATGGCCTGCGGTTTCGAGGTCACTCCGCTGTCCGGCCGCAGCGCCGCCCTGGTGGCGATACCGGCAGTGCTCAAGGCCGATGAAGCGGAGGATCTGTTGCGCTCGCTGTTGGCCGAAGACGAGGCCGGCGGTTCCGGTCCGGAGGTGATGCGCCAGCGCATTCTGGAGAACATGGCGGCGGACGGTTCGTGCAAGGCGGCGGTCAAGATGCACCACCCGCTTTCGGCGGCGGAGATGGAAGCACTGGTCGCGGAGCTCTTCATCTGCGAGAATCCCTACGCTTGCCCGCATGGAAGGCCGGTGGTCCTGGAGATGACCGACGCCGATCTCGAGCGCCGCTTCAAGCGGCGATGAGAACGCGCGGCCTCTCCTCGTCGTACAAGTCGGGGTAGGCCTTCGGATTTCGCGGCCCGACCGTTGTCCCTGGACTGGATCCTTCGCCATGACTCTGCTTCCGCCATCTCCCAGCACTCTCCGAAGCGGCCGCTTCGGAAGGGACTCGCCATGGCTCAGCGCTTGACCTCCGGCGGCATCTTCGGCCGGCGTCTCAGCCCGCTCGAGGAGAAGCTCGGCTATCGCTTCCGGCAACCGGACCTGATCGACCTGGCCGTCACCCACCGCTCCCACGCCAACGAGCACGGCCTGCTGGGCAATTACGAGCGGTTGGAGTTTCTGGGCGACGCTGTGCTCGGGCTGGTCACCGCCGACTGGCTCTACGACACCATGCCCGATGTCGCCGAAGGGGAGCTGTCGAAGCTCAAGAGCTTCCTGGTCTCGCGGCCGGTGCTGGCGCGGCGCGCCCGCTACCTCGAACTCGGCGAACTGCTTCGGCTGGGAGTTGGCGAGGAACGCTCCGGTGGACGCACCAAGGACTCCCTGCTGGCGGACTGTATGGAAGCGGTGATCGGCGCTGTCTACCTCGACGGCGGCCTGGAGCCGGCTGGAGAGCTGATCCGCGAACTTCTCGCCGAGGCCCTCGAACAGCGCCGCACCCGCTTCCTCGGCGACGCCAAGACCCGCCTCCAGGAACTCGCTCAGGCGGAAGGCTGGTCCCTGCCGGATTACCGGTTGATCGAATCCAGCGGCCCGGACCACTCGAAACTTTTCACCTTCGAGTGCCGTTTGAACGGTGACCGCGTCGGCGTCGGCTCCGGCAAGAGCAAGAAAGTGGCCGAGCAGGCCGCCGCCGCGGCGGCGCTGGAGATCGTCGAAGGTCCCCACGCCCTGTAGCTGTTCGGCGGCTCCTAGCCGTCTCTCCCGACAGCTTCTCAACCGCCTCGGAATCAGAGCGAGGGAATGACGATGAAGCGAAATCTCTGCGCTTTGCTCGGGTTGCTGGTGCCGACGCTGCTGCTGGCGGCCTGTGAGCCGAAACGGTCGGTGGACCTCGTCCTTCGCGACGTGAAGGTGATCGATGTCGAGAGCGGCGCCGTAGTCTCCGGGCAGGTTGTCGTGGTGGATCAGGGCGTGATCGAGGCCGTGCTGCCGGACACCCGCGAAGGGCAGTTCGAGGCGGCACAGATGGTCGATGCGGACGGCAGTTTCCTGATCCCCGCCCTGGGCGATGCGCACGTCCACCTGCAATACCCGAGCGAACTGGAGAACTACCGGCGCCACGGCGTGGGGCTGGTGGTCAACATGTCCGGCGGGCCGACACATCTGGCCCTGCGGGACGACGTCCGCCAGGGCCGCCGCGACGGGCCGAGGATCGTCACCGTCGGACCCACCCTGGATGGTCCCCGACCGACCAATCCGCTGTTCACCTCCGTGACCCCGGAGACCGCGCCGGAGATAGTCGGCTGGATGGCCGAACAGGGCTACGACGCCGTCAAGGTCTACCAGCAGATGGATGCGGAGACCCTGCGGTCAGTGATCGATGCGGCGCGGGACAAAGGCATGATCACCACCGGCCACGTGTCCCGCGAAAGCGGCATCGAAGGTGCGCTGGAAGCGGGCCTGCGCTATGTCGCTCACGGCGAAGAGCTGGCCTTCGAGGCCTTCGAAGAGGAACCGCGGCGCTTCGACCGCTCCCAGATTCCCACCCTCGCCGCGCGGCTGGCTGAGCGGGGCGTCACCGTGACGCCGATGATCCGGTACCTCCAGGACGTCCCACCGCAGGTGCTGGCTCTCGACTCCTTCCTGGCCCAGGACGCCTTCGCGGCGCTGCCGGCCGGAATGAAGCTCTCCTTCGGAGCCCGCCAAGGCTGGTTCGCCAACCGTGAATCGCCGGACGCCTTCGCCGCGCAGATGGAGGATGCGGCGGAGTTCGTCTCCGATCTGACGGCGGCGCTGCGCGACCGGGGAGTGCCCTTGATTCTGGGGACCGACGCCGGCTTCGGCGGTGCCCTGCCGGGCTACGGCGTGCACCTGGAACTGCGCAGCCTGGTGGCGGCCGGGTTAAGCGAGCTGGAAGCCTTGCAGACGGCGACGCTGAACCTCGGTCGCTACCTCCAGGAGATCGGCGCCGCCGAACCTCCCTGGGGTCGGATCGAATCCGGCTTCAGCGCCGATCTCTTGCTGCTGCGCGACAACCCTCTGGAGAACATTGCCGCCACCGAGTCCATCGCCGGCGTGGCGCTCGCCGGTCGGTGGATCTCTGAGCAAGGCTTGGTGGAGATCGAACAGAATCTTCGGAACAGACAAGAGTTGCTTCTTCCATTCGCCACGGCCTTTGAAGACGCCCTCCTTGAAGGCGACGTGAGGGCCGCACGGGAAGCGGTCGCCGGGATCCCCGAAGAGGTGGCCGGGGAACCGCTGATCAGCCCGGACAACTGTATTTTTCTCGGCTATCGGTACTACTACCGCGGTCAGCGCGACCTCGCCGGGCAGCTCTATGACCTCTGCGCCGAAATGTATCCGAGAAGCGCGCCGCTTTGGTGGCACATCGGGCAGGCGCGGGAGGACGGTGGGAACCGCGACGGCGCGATCGCCGCCTACGCCAAAGCGCTGGAATCGAATCCCTGGTACCAGGATCCGGAGGAGGCGATCGCGCGGCTGGAGAAAGCTCCCGAAGGCGCCGAGCCCGACCCCTGACGGAGCGCCCAGACAACGGCTCGGGGCGCGGTTGGAATCCGGCATGTAGCGCTCTTTGGCACCCTGCTAGTATCCCTGCGCTATGGCTGAAACGCTACCCACCCCGAGTATCCGATCCCTCCACCATCACGATGGCGAGCAGGTGTTGCTGCGCGGTTGGGTGGAGAAGAAGCGCTCCAGCGGCAAGATCGCCTTCGTGCAGGTGCGCGACGGCAGTGGAGTGGTGCAGGTCGTCGCCAGCAAGGCGGATCTCGACGAGGCGGCCTGGGAGGCGGTGCAGGCGGCCGGACAGGAGTCGGTGGTGGCGGTGGAGGGCACCGTGAAGGTGGACGCTCGGGCTCCCGGCGGGGTGGAGATCCAGGGGTCCGGCCTGACGGTGCTGAGCACCGCCGACGATTACCCCATCACCCCCAAAGAGCACGGCACGGCGTTCTTGATGGAGCACCGGCACCTGTGGCTTCGCTCCAGCCGCCAGCGGGCCGCCCTCCGGGTGCGGAGTGAGGTGTGCCAGGCGATCCGCGATTTCTTCTACCGCCGCGACTTCACCCTGATCGACTCGCCGATCCTCACCCCGGCGGCCTGCGAGGGCACTTCGACCCTCTTCGAGACGGACTATTTCGGCGACAAGGCGTACCTGTCGCAGTCCGGCCAGCTCTATCTCGAGCCGGCGGCGGCGGCCCTCGGCAAGGTCTACTGCTTCGGTCCGACCTTCCGGGCGGAGAAGTCGAAGACTCGGCGCCACCTGATGGAGTTTTGGATGGTCGAGCCGGAAGTGGCCTTTCTCGAGTTCGATGGCCTGTGCGAACTGGCCGAAGAATTCGTCTGCGAGCTGACCGGCCGGGTGCTCGACCGCTGTGGCGAGGACCTGAAGGTGCTGGAGCGCGACCGGGAGGTGCTGGAGCGCATTGTGCCGCCGTTCCCGCGCATCACCTACCGCGAGGCCTTGGAGATCCTGCGCCAGCAGGGCAAGGCGATCGAGTGGGGAGATGACTTCGGTGCCGACGAGGAAACGGTGCTCGCCAATCACTTCGACAAGCCGGTGATGGTCTCGCGATTCCCGACGGCGATGAAAGCCTTTTATATGGAGCCGGATCCGGAAGACCCGGAGGTGGTGCTCGGTCTCGACCTGCTGGCACCGGAGGGCTACGGCGAGATCATCGGCGGCAGCCAGCGCATCCACGATCACGATCTACTGCTCGAACGCATCCACCAGCACGATCTGCCCGTCGAGGCCTTTCAGTGGTATCTTGATGTCCGCAAGTATGGCGGATTCCCTCATTCCGGCTTCGGCATGGGGGTGGAGCGCTTTGTCGCCTGGATGTGTGGCCTACCCCATCTGCGGGAGACCATCCCGTACCCGCGGATGCTCTATCGGATTTACCCTTGACCTGCTGCTTCACTCGTTCAACAGAATCGGTCGTGCGATGAACCGCCTGGCGGTCACCGTTTTGGTGCTCATCTGGGGCACCACCTGGGCGGCGATTCGGATTGGGCTGGAGGGCATTCCGCCGTTCACCGGCGTCGCCCTGCGCTTCGCCATCGCCGGTGCGTTGCTGCTCGCCCTGGTGCCGGTGTTCAAGGTGAAGCTCGGCCGCAGTCGCCGGGAGAAGATCCTGTGGCTGGTCAACTGCCTGCTTTCCTTCTCGCTCTCCTATGGGGTGGTGTACTGGGCCGAGCAGCGGGTGCCCTCCGGCCTGGCGGCGGTGCTCTTCGCCACTTTTCCGCTGTTCGTCGCCGGCTTCGGCCATTTCTGGCTGCCGGGCGAACGCCTAACGCCCCGCGGTGCCTTTGGCACCCTGGTGGGCTTTGTGGGTGTGGCGGTGATTTTTTCGGAAGACTTGAGCCGTCTGGGCGGCCCGGGGGTGGCGCTGGCCGCGGCGGTGTTCTTGATCTCACCCTTCGTTTCGGCCATCGCCAATGTCGCCACCAAGCGTTGGGGCAAGGATCTGCATCCGCTGTCGATCACCGCTGTGCCGATGGTGATGACGGCAGCCATCATGGGCGCCCTGGCGGCGCTGGTCGAAGGGGACCGGGAAGTGATCTGGAACGGTTCGTCCATCGGTGCCTTGCTGTACCTCTCGCTGTGCGGTTCGGCGATTACCTTTTCGCTCTACTTCTGGCTCTTGAACCGCATGCCCGCCAACCGCCTGGCGCTCATCACCTATGCGGTGCCGGTGGTCGCGGTGGTGACGGGAACTCTGTTTCTGGGCGAGACCCTCACCGCGCGGGTGCTCGCGGGCGCTGCCCTGGTAGTGGCCGGGGTGGCGTTGGCGGCGACTCCCGGCCGGCGGCGGCTGCAGGAGGATCCCGCCTAGGCTGCCGCCAGGCGATGCCGTGGCGCGGCTTGCCGGACTGCGGCAAAGAGGCTCCGCCGCGCCTTGCCGCCTCTCCCTCGAGCTCGGGAAGGCCCATACAGCAGAGACTTTTGCAGGAATTTCTCGATCTGCTACACTGAATGCCGAGTCGCGGCATCTAGCGGTTGACCGAAGAAAGACCGAGCGAAGATCACCGAGCAAAGGGGAGTGGCGATGGCGAGCGATAAGAAGATCCAGGTCAGTGAAGCCGAGTCGATGGAGGTGGCGGAAGCCTCCCGGGAGAAGGAGTGGAAACAGCCGAGCTTCATGCGGGAGCTGTTCCTCGGCAACTTTCGGCTCGATCTGATCCATCCCTTCCCGCTGCCCCGCGAGGACAACGAGGAGCGCCCGGAGTTCCGGGCCTTCTTCCGCGCCTTCCGCGAATTTGTGCGCGACGAGGTCGACGCGGTGGAGATCGACGCCACCGGCGAGTACCCGGAGAAGGTGATCGACGGCCTGCGCAAGCTCGGCGCCTTCGGCATGAAGATCCCCAAGGAGTACGGCGGCCTCGGTTTCTCCTCCGCCGAGTATCAGAAAGTGATGCGCTTCATGGGCAGCGTGGACGGCAATCTTTCCGCCCTGCTGTCGGCCCATCAGTCGATCGGCGTTCCGCAGCCGCTGAAGCTCTTCGGCAGTCCGGAACTCAAAAAGAAGTACCTGCCGAAGTGCGCCGCCGGCGAGATTTCGGCCTTCGCCCTGACCGAGGCGCAGGTGGGTTCCGATCCGGCCCGCATGACCACCACCGCCGTCAAGACCGAAGACGGCGACTACCGGTTGAACGGCGAGAAGCTGTGGTGCACCAACGGCACCCTCGCGAAGCTGCTGGTGGTGATGGCGACGGACCCGGCGACCAAGAAGATCAGCGCCTTCGTGGTGGAGACCGGCTGGAAGGGCGTGAAGATCGAGCACCGCTGCCATTTCATGGGCCTGCGTGCGCTCGCCAACGCGGTGATCAGCTTCAAGGATGTGCGCATTCCGGCGGAGAATCTGATCGGCGGTGAGGGCCGCGGCTTGAAGATCGCCCTCACCACCTTGAACGACGGCCGCCTGTCGATCCCCAACGGTTCCGTCGGCACCGCCAAGACCTGCCTGGAGATCTGCCGCACCTTCGCCGCCGAGCGTGAGCAGTGGGGCAAGGCGATCGGCAAACACGAGGCCATCGCCCACAAGCTGGCGGACATGGCGGCGACCACCTATGCCATGGAATCCGTCGCCGCACTGGCCACCGAAATGGCCGACCGCGGCGGCTACGACATTCGCCTGGAAGCGGCGGCGGCCAAGGAGTGGAACACCTACTGGACCTGGCACATCGTCGACGAGACGATGCAGATCCGCGGTGGCCGCGGCTACGAGACGGAGAAGTCCCTGGCCGCCCGCGGTGAAGAGCCCATCGGGGTGGAGCGTATGATGCGCGACTACCGGATCAACAAGATCTTCGAGGGCTCGAGCGAGATCATGCATCTGTTCATGGCCCGCGAGGCGGTGGACAAGCACCTGCAGGTGGCCGGTGCCCTGATCGATCCGAAGCAGGGCATTGCCGAGAAGGCCGCCGCTCTGCCCACAATCGGCGCCTTCTACGCCTCCTGGTACCCGACCCGCTGGCTGGGCTGGGGCCGCTACCCGCGCTACGACGAGTTCGGTCGCCTCGGTGGGCACCTGCGTTTCGTCGAGCGCAGCTCCCGCAAGCTGGCGCGCGAGGTGTTCCACGGCATGGTGGTGCACCAGGCCAAGCTGCAGAACAAGCAGGCCTTCCTGTTCCGCCTGGTGGATGTCGCCAATGAGCTGTTTGCGATGGCCGCGTCGATCTGCCGGGCTCAGGCGTTGACCGAGCAGCGCCACCGGGATGCCAGGAACGCCACCGAGATGGCGGATCTGTTCTGCCGCACCTCCCGCCGCCGCATTCGTCAGCTCTTCCGCGACCTGTGGTCGAACGACGATGTGCGCAAGTACGGTGTCGCGATGCGGGTGCTCGCCGGCAAGCACCGCTGGCTGGAAGACGGCATTTTGCACCCGGGTGA
The DNA here is from genome assembly GCA_039030395.1 of Acidobacteriota bacterium. NCBI lineage: Bacteria > Pseudomonadati > Acidobacteriota > Acidobacteriota bacterium. The sequence goes on along the minus strand of JBCCEF010000012.1, from coordinate 108,047 downwards.
GCAGGCCGAGGCAGAGAAGAAGCCCGCCAAGCCGCGCCTGGCGCCGGTCAAGGCCGGATAGAACGCCCAACTTAGGCAACAACGAGAAACGGCGGACCCGAGGGTCCGCCGCCCAGCCCCCTAGAGAGAGAACTAGCAGGGCAGCTGAAATCATAGGCCAAAGGCCTTTTTCAGCAACCTGCTAGTGCATCCCTTGAACCTCGCCGTCCACCAGGTCGATGCGGTGGGCCGCCGGTTCCGCCGGTAGGCCCGGCATGCGGAGGATGCTGCCCAGGAGCGGGATCACAAAGCCGGCTCCGGCGGCCGAGACGACGCTCTCGACGGTGATCTCGAAGCCTTCCGGCCGGCCGGCGAGCTGCGGGTTGTCGGACAGCGACGCCGGGGTCTTGGCGACACACAGGGGAAGTCCGCTCAGGCCCAGGCCGTCGATGCGCTTCAAGTCCTTCTCGGCCTGTTTCGAGTAGGCCACCGAGGCGGCGCCGTAGACTTCCGTGGCGATGGTTTCGATCTTGGCCTTCAGTGGCTGATCCAGCTCGTAGAGGAGCTTGAGGTTGCCGGGCTTCGATTCTGCTTGGGCCACCACCGCGCGGGCCAGGTCGATGGCTCCTTCGCCGCCCTGGCCGAAGTGGTCGGACTCGGCAAAGGTGGTGCCGGCCTGTTCACAGGCGGCGCGCACGACGGCGATCTCCTCGTCCGTGTCGTCGCCGAAGCGGTTGAGGGCCACGACCGGCTCGAAGCCGAATTTGCGGGCGTTCTCGATGTGCTTGAGGAGGTTGGGGATACCCGCTTCGACGGCGCGCGGATCGGTGTCCGTGCCGCCGCCGCCGTGGTGCCGCAGGGCCCGCACCGTCGCCACCAGCACCACCGTCACCGGTCGCAGGGCGGCCGAGCGGCACTTGATGTCGAAGAACTTCTCGCCGCCCAGATCGAAGCCGAAGCCCGCTTCGGTGACCGCCCAGTCGCCGTGCGCCAGGGCTGCCTTGGTGGCGAGCACCGAGTTGCAGCCGTGGGCGATGTTGGCGAAGGGGCCGCCGTGGATGAAGGCGGGAACGCCCTCGACGGACTGCACCAGGTTGGGCATCAGGGCGTCTTTGAGCACCACCATCATCGAGCCGGTGGCTTTGAGGTCGTCGGCGGTGACCGGGTTGCCGTCGCGGTCCATGGCTACCTGCAGGCGGCCGAGGCGGCGGCGCAGATCGTCCAACCCTTCGGCCAGGCAGAGGGCGGCCATGATCTCGGAAGCCGGGGTAATGTCGAAGCCGGTTTCCCGGGGCACCCCCTGCATCGGTCCGCCGAGGCCGACGATGACGTTGCGCAGCGCCCGGTCGTTCAAGTCGACCACTCGCCGCCAGGTGATCTGACGTACGTCGATGCCCAGAGCGTTGCCGTGCTGCAGGTGATTGTCGAGCATCGCCGCCAGCAGGTTGTTGGCGGTGGAGATGGCGTGGAAGTCGCCGGTGAAGTGGAGGTTGATGTCCGTCTCCGGCACGACGACCGAACGGCCGCCGCCGGTGGCGCCGCCTTTCATGCCGAAGGTCGGGCCGAGGGAGGGTTCGCGCAGCGCCAGGCAGACCTTCTTGCCGATCTTGGCGAGGCCCTGGGCGAGGCCGATGGAGGTGGTGGTCTTGCCCTCACCGGCGCGAGTGGGGGTGATGGCGGAAACCAGGACTAGTTTGCCGGCCGGTCGGCCTGCCACGGACCCCAGGCGGATCTTGGCCTTCTCGGTGCCGTAGGGCACGACATGTTGCGGCGCGATGCCCATCTCCCGGGCCAGCTCCTCGATGGAGCGGAGCGCATCTCCTCCCATGGTGGTTCTTCCTTTCTCTGCAAGCTCTTCCTGCGGGCTCACGGCGAATGCGGTGCCCGGAGTGAGGCGTCGGTTCCAAGAAAACAAATTGTCGGTGGCGCCAGAGTGTATCCTGACCGGCATGATGCGCGCAGTTTTGCCCACCCGCGATCCTTCATCTCCCTGGCCGGAAGTGGGCGATCTTGCGGATCCCTTGCCGGGCCGCGGCGAAGTGCTGGTCCGGGTGCATGCCGCCGGTCTCAACCGGGCGGACCTGTGGCAACTGCGGGGCAGCTATCCGCCACCTCCGGGGGAGAGCGAGGTGCCGGGCCTGGAATGCGCCGGGGTGATCGAAGCCCTCGGTCCGGAGGTGACCTTCTGGCAGCCTGGTGACCGGGTGATGGCCCTACTGGCTGGAGGTGGACACGCCGAGAAGGTGGTCGTTCCCGTCGGCCAGCTCATGGCGATGCCGCCGAACTGGTCATTCGCCGAAGCCGCCGCCGTGCCGGAGGTGGCTTTGACCGCCTGGACCAACCTGGTGGCCGAAGGCGGCCTCGAGGAGGGTCAGTCGGTGGTGATCACCGGCGCCAACGGCGGCGTGGGTACCTTCACCGTGCAGCTGGCCCGGCAGTTCGGGGCGCGGGTGATCGCCGCCGGCCGCGGACTCGAACGGCTGGAACCCTTGCGGGAACTGGGCGCCTCGGAACTGGTGGTGCTGGCGCCGGATTTGCCGGCGGCGATCCGCCGGGCGAACGGTGGCCAGGGGGTCGATCTGGCCCTTGATCTCATCGGCGGCGAGCACCTGCCGCGACTGCTGCTGGCGTTGCGCTCCGGCGGCCGGCTGGTGCTGGTGGGAATCGATGCCGGCCAGAGCGTGGAGGTGCCCCTGGGGGTGATCCTCAGCCGGCGCTTGTCGATCATCGGTTCGGTGCTCCGTCCGCGCTCGCGGGCGGAGAAGGCCGAGTTGGTGAGATGCTTTATGAACTTTGCCCAGCCACGGCTGGAGGACGGGCGGCTGCGGCCGGTGGTGGATCGGGTCTTGCCCTTCGAAAGAATCGCCGACGCCTACCGCGCTCTGATGGCTGGTGGAGTCGCCGGCAAGATCATCGTTGAGATGTCCGCAGCCTACGACGAGCCCGAGAACACCGAGCACGAAAATGGGGGATCGGCCGAAGCCGATCCCCCGCACTAGCTTCCAAGGAACGAGCTGCCGAACCGCTATTGGCAGATCTCCCACTTCGCTGCGAACCTACCGATCGAACTCAAGGACGGACGGTCCTTCCAGTCGCCGCTGATCTTGCCGACGGCGCTGGTGCCGCCGAAGGGGATGATCTTGGCGCCCCAGGTGCCGAAATCCACACCCCCGGAGGTACCGTTGAGCCGGTATCCGCCGGAGACCCAGAAGTCCGGATCCGGCGCGTTGCCGTCGTAGATGATGCCCGCCACGATGCCGGTGTTCGGCCCCGTCGGCGACAGCGTCAGCACGATCTTGTAGGCGATCGCACCGGAACTGTCGTAGAGGTAGCCGCCGGCGCTGCCGAAGGACAATCCGTTGGGCTCGTTCCAGGAGCCTTCCGACTTGCCGTCCTCGCAGGTGAAGCAGGCGTTGGTGTCGAAGGCGTCACAGGTCGCCGAGCAGGCGAGAGTGCCGCCGTCGAAACCCAGGCTGCGGCAGGTTTGACCGAAGAGGTCGGTGCCGTCGCACTTCTCCAGGCCCTCGCGGGTGTTGTTGCCGCAGGTCTGGAGAAGCATCCAGCCCATGTCCGCCAGCGCCATCGGCGTCAGGTCGAGGTCGTCATCGAGATCCGCCGAGATGAACGGCTCCATCAGCAGGTTCGGCGTGGCGCTCGTATCCCAGTGGGAGATCGAGGACCCCGGCTGCACCGGATCCGGCGAGAACAGCTTGACGTTGCCGTCGTCATCCGCTCCGGCGAGCTGGTCGCCGGCGACCCCGAGGTTCGCCACCACTCCCGGCAAATTCGCCTTGATGGTGTTGCCGTCGTCGAGCGAGATGCGAACCGACGGGATGGTGAGGCCCGGATCCGTACCGGCCAGGCCCGGCGGCGGACAGCCGGCGACGTTGTCGGCGATCACCACGCCCACCGCGCCGGCGGCTTCGGCGTTCTGCGCTTTCACCGTGAAGGCACAGGAACCGCGGTCGATCAAAGCGATGTTGCCGGCGGTGAAGCCCACCAGCGCCTCGCAGCCGTCGGTGGTGGTGCCCACGCCGTCATTCACCAGTTCGACGGTGCCGGAGACTCCGGGACTCGCCAGCGGTGGACCGAAACTGGCTGTGCCCACCGCGTAGGTGCCGGCGATGCCCGCCGGCGCCGTCACCCGCAGGCCCGGCGCGCCGCTGTCGAGAATGAACGGTGCGAACATGTTGACCTGCGGACCGTCCCACACCACGCCGCAGCAGTTGATCGCCGAAGCCACGCGCTGGGCGTTGGTCATCTGGTCCCAAAACAGGCCCTGGTCGTTGTCGAAGGTGAAGCGGTCGAAGACGCTCGGCAGGAAGGGAGGGCCGACGAACTGACCGGTCGACTCGTTCGTGAAACTGGCGAAGCCCACGCCGTGGCCGATTTCGTGGGTCACCACCGTGACGTAGTCGATGTCGTTGCCGTTGTTGTGGTCCAGCCCGTAGTACCAGTTGGTGCCGGCCAGGCAGTTGGGGTTGTTGTCGATCGAGCGGTTGAACTGGGCGACGATGTCGTCGGCGTTGGTGCCCGGGGCTCCCGGTGCCAAGTCCACGCCGGCCAGCTTGTTGGCCAGGGCGCCCGGATACCAGGTGTTGGTGAAGGGGGCATTGGCGAAGTTTGCGAACACCTGGATGGTGCCGGCGGCGCCCAGCACCGCCGAGGTGGCGTTACATGGCAGCGGTGGGTTCGACGCCTGCACCCGAATGGTGATCGGGCTGTCGAGGGTGGCTCCCCACAGGCCGGCGGCGTACTGGAAAGCGTTCAGCCGCTGCTGACCGAGGGTGGTGCCGGGGTTGCCGCCGACCGGGGCGGCGGGAGTGGGATCATTGAAGCCGACATTCGGTGGGTCGACGTTGACGATGGTGACCGTGGCGCCGAAGGCGGCCGGGGCGGCGAGCAGTGAAAGGGCGGCGAGAAGGAGTAGGGCGTGGCGCAGCTTAGTGGTCAAGGTGCACCTCCTCGCCGGTCGCGGCCGCGAAGGCCTTGTCGACGGATTCCACGCACTGTCCGCTCAAGCTGCCGTCCTCCGCCTGCTCGGCGGTGGACAGGCTCAAGAAGCGGCCCTGGAGGTCCAGGCGCACGCCGCCGTCTTCCATCTCGATGGCCTTGAGCGGGGCGATGGATCGGCCGGTCCGCAGGTTCTTCTCCTGCTCACCGAGCTTGCGGGATTCTTCGGCGGTCAGCGGGCGCAGCTTGCCCGTCTCCGGGTCGAGGGCGACCTTCAGGGCGGTCAATTCCGTTTCGACGCCCGCGCCGGGCGCGTGGATCACCTGCACGCTGGCAATGACTTCCGCCGGCGTTCGCTGGTCGGCCGGAGAGTCGGCCCACGCCGGGGTGATCAGCAGCGCGGCGACCAGAGCCGCGCCGAGAACTATGAACAGGGATGGCTTGGTTGGAGTCTTCCTACGGGAACTTCGGCAGTCCGCCATTGTGTTGCCTCCTTAGAGCACACCAATTTCTCGGATGGAGAACGCGGCGGAGTTCTCCATGCTTCGGTCGCGTCTGCCGACGCCGATGCGACGACAGAGGAAACCCATCGAAGGCGGCCTGGGCGCGAGCCCGGCTGCTTGTTCTAGGCCTCTATTGGAAGTAAGCGATAAAAGGCGGTAATTCAGATGGAAGGACGGCGAAGGCGTCCGCCGCGGGCGTCTCAGTCTTCCGAAATCGACAGGTAGGGGGACCACCTCGCCAAGATCTCGCGGCCTTCCGGCGTTTTGGAGAGGCCGTGGAGATCGCGCCAGGAGGAGCGGACAAGGCGCTGCGCCGCCGGCAGGTCACCGCCCTGGTCGAGGGCTTCGGCGGCCAGCACCTGAACGGCGGCGCAGGTCTCGGCGCTCGGCGCAAAGGTGCGGGAATTCTGGAAGGCGTAGGCCGAGGCGAGGGGATCTCCGAGGGCCGACAGGGCATAGCCTAGATTCTGCCAGCAGTGAAACTGCAGGGCACTGGTGGAGTGGACGGCGCAGCCGTCGAGGGTGCTGTGAAAGACCTCCACGGCGAGGCGGAGCAGGGTCTTCGATCCCTCGCCCATCAGGGCGCAGGCGAGCTGAAAGCGTAACCCGGCGCAAAGCTTGCCACCGGCGGAGCGGTGCGAGGCGCTGGAGTCGACCAAATGGTCGTGTTCGAGAGCGTAGAGGGCGGCAGCGGTTGCCGGCTGCTCTTGGCTCAAGTCGTCTGCCCAGGCGATCGAGTCGCCTCCGAGCAGGCTCTCGGGTGAGTCGATATGTAGGATTTTCCGGGCGGCCCGTTCTCGCTGTCGGTGACTGAGATCGAACAGTTTTCCGCTGCGGTGACCTTGCAGTCGGTTCAGAAGCTGTCGCGCTCGACTCGATGCTTGTTGACGTCTCGCAGGATCCACGATTCCTCTCCTCCCTCGATGGAATGAGACGGCCGGCTCCTCAGCCTTTGCGACGAGGCTTCGAGGCTGAGGAGCCAGCACTCGCTGTACAGAGAGAGAGCCGGCAGGAGGAAAAAGGTGTACCGGCCACCGGACAAACTTCTCCCTTGCTCCTTGGAAGCGAAGGAGGGAAAGAAACGGGGTCAAACCCCGGCGCCGGGGCCTAGGCTGGTGCCCAGCCGGCGTGGAAGCAGGCGGGGATGGCGGTGCTCAGGGGCAGGTGGGTGATGGGTCCGGCGGCGATGTTCTGGGCGTCGAAGACCAGGAAACTGGAGGAGAGTCCGCCACCCTGTGAGGCGTCGCCGGCCCCGAGATCCAGTTCGTGACAGACGACCAGACCGCGGCCCGGCCGGCCGGGTTGGCCGGCGAAGATGGGTTCCGAGGCGAGAAGTCGGCCTGCGGGAGCCTGCCACAGGTCGATGGACTCGTCGGACCAGCGAAGGTGGACGAGCTGATCGAAAAACTTGCGGCCGGAGCGGCCGGTGGCGGAGATTCCCAGCATCCAGAAGTCATCGTAGTCACCGTCGACGATGCGCACGTCGACCGCCGGGAAGTCCGGCGCCGCATCGTAGGGCAGGGTACGCCGCTCGATCCATGCCCCCTTTTCGGGGTCCACCACCCAGCGCACCGGTCGGCCCGGCGCCACCGATCGGTAGAGATCCGGTAGCGGCTGGTATTGGCCGTAGACCGGCTCGTCCAGTTCCAGTAGGTCGACGTAGAGCAGGCCGTCCGCTTCGAAGCTGTGGATGTGGTGTAGGCAGGCTCGGGGGAGCTCCAGGGCCACGTCCAGTGCGATCTCGCCGCTCTCGCGGTCCACCACCAGCAGGCGGCTGCCGAGATCCGGCTGCCAGGAGAGGGAGTCCATCACGCACTGGCCGCTCTCGATGATCCCCGTCACGTCGAGCAGGTGGGGATTGACGTAGAAGGTCGCCCATCTCCGGCTGAGGCCGAAGTCGTGCATCGAGCAGGGGTACGGTAGGGGAATCCGTCGCCGGCCGGCCAGCTCGCCGTCCGGAGTGAAGCGGTAGAGGTTCACCAGCGGCCGGCGGGCGGCGTAGGAGATTCCGAAGTTGAACATCTCGCCGCTCTCCGGATCGATGGACGGGTGGGCCGACAGCGGACTGACGGCGTTGAGGCGGCCGTTGAAGGTGTGCTCGCCGCGGGTTTCCAGAGTGTCCGGGTCGAGCGCCCAGGGCAGCCCCTGCTCGCCGAAGGCCAGGAGGTGCCCGGCGAAGGGCACCACGCTGACGTTGACCGGCGACTCGAGCCCTAAGCCGCGGCGCAGTCGATCGCCATCGAAGGCGGTGCCAAAGGTACGAAAGAGGGCGCGTCCGGCGGCCTCTTCGTCGCGCAGTTTGGTGCTCTGGACGAAACGCCGCCGGAAGCGCGGCCTTTCGCCGCGGGTGATTCGCAGGCTCGAGACCGCGCCGTCGCCGTCGAGCCAGTGGCGGTAGGCGAGGTCGCCGCGCCGGTAGCGGGCCGGGCCGTTGAAGTAGCAGGTGCCGTCCAGCCATTCCGGGAGCGCCTGGCCCTCGACCTCGAGCCGCTCGTCGGCCTCGGACGGCGGCAGATCGAACATCCGTTCGAGGGCGGGCGCCGCAGCCCGTGGCGAGGCGATCACGCGCCGGCTCCGGCGACCGCCGCTACCTCATCGGGCGCCGAGACCTCACTCGGGAACACATCCATCACGGCGGGATCGAAGGACCACTCCCAGGGCGGGGCGGAGCGATCGGCCTGGGCCCAGCCTCGCGCCATCGCCGCCGGATCGAAGGTCAGCGCGTTGGGATCGATCGCTTCGATCATCGGGCGGCAAGTCATCACCGCCGGTTCGCCCAGCACCACCGACGCCACCCGCGCCCACAGGAAGCGCGCCAGCTCGTCGAGGTTGGCGAGCTGATCCTGCAGCACCCGGCGGGCTTCGGCGACGTCGGCTCCGACTCGGTAGAAGGTCTTCTCGGCGGCGTCCAGAGTGCCGAACCTGAGAAAATCGAAGTACACCGGCTCGGCGGGCAGGCCGACGGCATTCTTGCGCCACTGGAAGTAGTCCGAGAGAAGCTGCTGGACGGCGCGGTTCATCGGACCGAGCTTGGAGAACGCCTTCAAGTACGAGACGGCGAAGCGGCGGTCGGTGAACAGGTCGTTGATGAACGGGAAGACGTAGAATCCGAAGTAAACGGAAAGCTCCCAGCCGTACTTGAGGGAGAAAACCTCCGGGTCGCCCAGGGCGTCGTAGGACAGGGCGTAGGACGGCTCGTAGGCGGCGTAGGCGGCCTTCATGAGCTGCTCGTAGAGGCGGGTCTTGGCGGCCAGCTCGTCGGCATCTCCCGTCTGAATGGCGTCGACGATCAGGGTGTTGTAGATCGAGATCAGGTCGCTTCCGGGGCTGTAGAGGGGATCCGTAAAGCGCCCGGCTTCGCCGGCCAACGCCCAGCCGTCGCGGCTGATGGTCTGCGAGCAGTCGTGGGAAAAGTCCTTGTAGCCGCCGTAGTCGAGAACCTCGCGGGCGGGCAGGTCGCGGGCGAAGAGCGGAAACTCCTTGCACACCCAGTCGGTGGCTTTCTCCACCGAGAAGACATCGCCGTGGGAGATCTTCTCGGTGTCGTAGACCAGGCCCAGGCTGGTCTTGCCCTGCAGCGGAATCACCCAGAACCAAAAGCCTTCGCCCATGAAGTGGTTGGTCGCCATCCAGAAGGGCAGGTGACCGGTCTCCCGGCGGCTGGGATGCAGCCGCACCTCCCGCCGCGACTGCCCGGTGAGCTTGTCGATGTCCACCAGGCCGTCCACCCACCAGAAGAAGGCACCATGGCGGATGGGGTTCTTGCGCGCCATGCCCCGGCGCTTGGCGAGCAGCCGAACCCGGCCGGTGGTGTCGACCACCCAGTCGGCGGTGATCTCCCGCCCTTCGCCGCGGTGGGCGAAGGCCAGGGCGTGGGGGCCCGGGCCGTCGAGAGGCGCTTCGATCTTGGTGACCGCGGTGAGGCAGGTGAAGCGCTCGAATTCTTCGTTCCGGGCGAGCACCGCGCGCTCGAATTCATTGCGGTCGAGCTGGTAGCTGGCGATGTTCGAGAACTTTCGGATGTAGGCCTGCGAATAGTCCTCGAAGCCGGCGTTCGACCGCTCACCGCTCTTCCAGTAGAAGCGCAGGTTGTACTTCATGAAGTGTTCCGTCAGCAGCAGCTCTTCGAGATCGAGCACCTTGGAGTAGTAGTAGCCGGCGAGCTGGACGGAGGACTCGCCGACCTTTTGGCGGTGGTGCGGCAGGCTCGCGTTTCGCTCTAGCAGGAGGACGCGTTTGTCCGTATCCAGAAGCAGGTGACGGGCCAAGGTCAGGCCGGCCAGGCCGCCGCCGAGGATCACGACATCGTAGTGCTCGCTGTCGAAGGTCTGACCGGTCGAGCGGGGAAGGGAAGCGCTCATGACGACACCTTTCCGAGAATCAAGGCGAAGTGATTGCCGTCGAGGCCGGCGGCGGTGACGAGGACCCGATCCACCGTCGTCGTTTGGGCATCGGGCGACAAATCCAGGCCGGAGGTTTCCAGGGACTTCGGAACTTTCTCCAGCCGGTGGACCCCCGGTACCCTGCCGGTGCGCAGGATCTCCAGGGCGAGAAGGGTCTGGAGAGCGCCGGAAGCGCCGAGGGTCTCGCCGAGCTGCGACTTGACGGCGGCCACCGGCACTTTCCGGGCTCCGCCGTTGAGGGCGCGGGCCAGGCCCAACCCCTCACGTTCGTCCCCTAACCTGAGGCCGCTGGCGCCGGCGCTGACGGCGTCGATCGCCGCCGCCGGGAGCTCCGCTTCCTGGAGCGCCAGCTCGATGGAGCGCGCGACGGCGGCCACGGCGGAATCCTCGTCGCGGCCGCGGGTGGGGTCGAAGGCGTTGCCCTGGCCGAGCACCGTGGCCAGGGTCGGCGCACCGCGTTCGGCGGCGCGTTCGGCGTCTTCCAGCATCACCAGCGCGGCGCCCTCGCCGAGGACGAAGCCGGAACGGCCTTCGTCGAAGGGTCGGGGTCCGGCCGGATCGTCGCTCAGATGGCCGCTTCGGGCGAAACCGAAGAGGGCCTCAAAGGACAGCTCTTCGGCGCCGCCGGCCAACGCCAACGCGGCCCGTTCGCGGCGGATGAGATCGGTGCCGTAGCCGATCGCCTGGAGGCCGGCCGTGGGGCCGCCGGTGAGGGTGGCGTTGATGCCCGGCAGGCCGTGCCAGATGGCCGCCTGACCGGCGGCGGCGTTGATCACGCTGTTGGCGAAGTCGAGGGGCTTGACGTACTGCGGTCCGGCCTCCAGGCAGCGGCGGTCGAACTCCGAGATGGTGCGGATGCTGCCGAACATGGTGCCGAGCACCAGCCCGACCTCCTTCCTGCCTTCCCCGGCCTCCCAGCCGCCGGCGTCAAGGGCTTTCTGGCACGCCGTGGCGGCCAGCCGCGAGGTGCGGTCCAGGGCGCGCAGGTTGCCGCGGCCGAGGTGTTCCCGCGGCGAGTAATCCTGCAGCGGAAAGGCCGTGTCCCGCGGTAAGCCCGCGGTGGGGAAGTCGGTGATCGCGGCCAGGCCGGAGCGGCCGGCGCAGGCGGCTTCGTGGAGTGCCTGCGGCGAATCTCCGAGCGGATGGATCGCCCCGGCGGCGGTGATGACGACCTCGGCGGCGCTCATGACGCGACCCGCCGAAAGACCACCGAGGCATTGTTGCCGCCGAAGGCCGAGGCGTTGTTGAGGGCGACCCCCACCGGCACTTCGCGCGCCTCGTTGGGGACGCAGTCGATGTCGCACTCCGGGTCCGGCTGCTCGAAATTGATCGTCGGCGGCACCTTGTTCTCGGCCACCGCCAGGGTGCAGACGGCGGCCTCCATCGCCGAGGCGGCACCCATGGTGTGGCCGAGCATCGACTTGACGGAACTCACCGGCACCCGCCGGGCACCCTCGCCGAAGGCCTGGTAGAGAGCCAAGGTCTCCAGCCGATCGTTGGTCGGCGTGCCGGTGCCGTGGGCGCTGACATAGCCCACTTCCTCCGGCCGCACCCCGGCGTCGTCAAGGGCGGTGGTCATCGCCCTCGCGGCACCGTCGCCTGCGGGGTGGGCGGCGGTCATGTGGTGGGCGTCGCAGGACAGGCCGTAGCCGGCGACTTCCGCCCAGATGCGAGCCCCCCGCTGGCGGGCCGAGGACTGCCGCTCCAACACCAGCACTGCCGCCCCCTCGCCGGGAATCATCCCCTGGCGGTCGCGGTCGAAGGGCCGGCAGACGTCCGGTGAAACTGCTCCAAGGCGCGCGAATCCGGTGTAGGTCATACGCGAGAAGGCGTCGGCACCGCCGGCCAGCATGCGATCCGCCCGGCCGCTGGCGAGGGCGTCGCAGGCGAAGCCGATGGCGTAGTTGCCGGCGGCGCAGGCGGCCGGGATCATAGTGTTGGGACCGCCGAAGGCGAGCGCTTCGGCGACGTGAGCGGCAATCACGTGGCTGGGGTAGAAGGTCATCAACTCCGGCCCGACGTCGGCCAGCTTTTCGTTGACGAACTGCGCGTTGAAGTGCTCGATGACCCTGGGCTCCCCGGAGGTGGTGCCCATGGCGACTCCCCAGCGCAGTGGATCGCCTTCGGCCCCCGTCAGGTCCGCATCCGCTAAGGCGAGGCGCGAAGCGGCGACGGCGAGCTGCGAGGCGCGCCCCCAGGTCGGATCGACGTCGTGGTCCTGTGGGCGAAAGTCCTTCACCTCGCCGCCGTTGTGAACACGGTAGCCAGAGGTGTCGATGGACTCCACGGGCGCTATGCCGGAGCGTCCTTCCAACAGGCTGTTCCAGAAGGAGCGATGCCCTATTCCCACCGGGCTAACGACACCGATTCCGGTGATAACGATGGGTTCCATGGCTGGGGTTCCGGACGTCGGATCAGGCGACTTCGGCCTGGGTCTTTTCGGCCTGTAGCGCCTCGACCAGCTCCACCGCCTGGCCGATGGTCTGGACTCCCTTGATGCGCTCATCCAGGTCCGGAGCGCCGAGTCGGAACTCGTAGTCCATGTCCACCCCGATCTCCAGGAGGGAGAGAGAATCTAGATCCAGATCGTCGAACAGATGCGCGTTGTCGCCGATTCCGTCGGCGTCCAGGTCGGCAACGGTGGCGATGATTTCCTTGATCTTGCTGCGAATCTCGTCACGCTTCATGGTATTTCTCCTTGGAATCCCTGACCCCCGCCGGCGAGCGGGAGAACGGTCTTGTGTGTCAGCTAGGTTCCTTAGGGGAAAATCAATGTGATTCGTTTCCCTCGATGCATGCATATATACAGACATAATCCTAGTGTATCGGAGCAACGTGCCAGCCATTTTCTCATGAAGAAATGCGCAATGAGTAATGCTCGCTCGAGGTGCCTTTTGGCTCTGACCTTGATTTTCGGTGCTCTGCTGCCTTTGGATGCAGGAGCCGAGGAACCGGACCGTTTCTTTCGAGGAGTCTTCATCGCTCGCTCGGGAGCGTCTCCGACTGAAGGCAACGCCGATCGCCGCTTTGCCCCAGCTTCCGTCCAGAAGGTCTTTCTCGCGGCAGCGGCGTTACACCACCTCGGACCGGAGTACCGGATCGACACGGCGGTCTTCGGCACCACCGCGCCCCGCGAAGGGGTGCTGGTCGGTGATCTGGTGGTGCGGGCGGCGGGTGATCCTTCTTGGGCCGGCCGCTGGCACGGTGGCAAGGGGGACGCTCCGCTGCGCGCCCTGGGCAAAAGCCTGCGGCAGAACGGACTCCTGCGAGTCACCGGAGACTTGGTCGTCGATCTTCACCGATTCCCCGGTCGCGCCATGCCGGCCGGTCGTCCGCTCTCCGAGAGCGCCTACGCCTTCGGCGCCCCCACCTCGGCCCTGGCGGTAGACGAAAACGCCGTCGAGGTCTCCATTGCGCCGGGGGCGAAGGTGGGGGATCGGGGCGCCTTCGCCGGGCCGCCCCGTCTGCGGCTCATCAACGAGATCCAGACCGTCGGAGCGGAACGCCACGGTCGCGGCACGGTGGATTTCCTGCCGGATTGGGGGACGCCCGCGATACGCGCCCGCGGCGAGTATCCGATTTCGGAGGCGGCCTACACCCTGAAGGTGGCCACTCCCGACCCGGAGTACCAGGCCGCCGAAGCTCTGCGGACAGCCCTCGCCGCCGAGGGGATCGCGATGGAAGGGGAGATCCGCCTGCGCCACCGACCGAGCGGCCAGGAGGAAGTCCATCTTGCCACCCTGCGCTCGCCACCCCTCGCGAGGTTGTTGGTGCCGGTATTGGAGGACAGCCACAACTGGTACGCGGAGATGATCCTGCGGCAGATCGCCCTGGCCAAGATCGGCGAGGGCCGCTACGATGGCGGTCTCACCCTGCTGCGCGACTTCCTGACGGACGTCGTCGGCGTGCCGGCGGAGAGTTTCGTGGTGGGCGATGCCTCGGGTCTTTCGGATGCCAACCTGATCACCCCCCGCAGTGTGGCGGCGGTGTTGACTTGGGCTGTCGATCAGCCCTGGTTTTCGGCCTTTCGCGACGCCCTGGCCCGGCCGGGAAAGGGCACCCTCGAAGCCTGGCGTCGCCCGGCGGACCTCGCCGCTAAGACCGGCACCCTGCGCCACACCCACGCCCTGGCCGGCTACCGTCGCCCGGACTCCGAGAATCCGCGGGTGTTCGTGATCTTCCTCGATCACCAAACCGAAGGCCGCGCCGCCGCCTGGCGGGAAATGGTGCGGCTTCTGGCGCGATGACCCGCCAAGCCTGCTAGAGTCTGGCCGCCTTCGGCGGCGCTGGGGCGGTCAGGAGGGGGCAATCAATGGTCAGCAAGGTGAAGGGCTCTCGGTGGACTCCCGCCGATTCGAGCGCGCTCTACCACATCGCGGGTTGGGGAAACGACTACTTCTCGGTCGGCGCCGAGGGCACGGTGCAGGTTCATCCGGAGGGGCCCGGCGGGCCGGCGGTGGACCTGAAGGCGCTGGTCGACGAGGTGCGCGAGCGCGGCATCGAGCTGCCGCTGCTGATCCGCTTCTCGGAAATCGTCAAGGCGCGGGTGGAGGAGCTGCACTTCGCCTTCGCGGCCGCCATCGAATCCTACGGCTACGGCGGTCGCTACCAAGGGGTGTATCCCATCAAGGTCAATCAGAACCGCAATCTGGTGCAGCGGCTAGTGGAGTACGGGCGGCCCTTCCACTACGGCCTGGAGGCTGGCTCGAAGGCGGAACTGCTGGCGGTGATGGCGATGCTCGACGACCGTCAGGCGCTGGTGATCTGCAACGGCTACAAGGACGAGGAGTACGTCGAGACAGCGCTCCTCGCCTCGAAGCTCGGGCCGAAGGTGGTGCTGGTGGTGGAGAAGCGGTCGGAGTTGCGACTCCTCCAGCGGGTCTCGGAGCGCAGCGGCCTGCGCCCCTGTATCGGCATCCGCGCCCGGTTGGCGGCGCGCGGCTCCGGCTACTGGCAGGAGTCCGGCGGCGAAGGTTCGAAGTTCGGGTTGAGTGCCCGCGGCCTGGTCGAGGCGGTGTCGTTTCTGCGACAGGCGGAGATGCTCGACTGCTTCGAACTGCTGCACTTCCATATCGGCTCTCAGATCTCGAGCATCCGGTCCGTCAAGGACGCGCTGCGGGAGGCCAGCCGGCTGTACGCCAACCTATCGCGCATGGGAGCGCCGCTCTCCTATCTCGACGTCGGCGGCGGCCTCGGGGTGGACTACGACGGCTCCGGCAGCGCCGAGGCCTCGTCGATCAACTACTCCCTCCAGGAGTACGCCAACGACGTGGTGTTTGGGGTGATGGACGTGTGCGATGGCGAGGGCATCGCCCATCCGGTGCTGGTGTCCGAGTCCGGCCGGGCGGTGGTGGCGCATCACGCGGTACTGGTGGTCGAGACCCTCGGAGTGGCGGAGACGGAAGCCGGCGAGATCCCCGACCATCTGCCGGCCGGCGTGGAGCCGCCGTTGCGCAATCTGTATGACAGCCTGCGGGATCTCAGCCGGTCGAATCTCGTCGAGACCTACCACGATGCCCTGTCCTACCGGGACGAGTGCCTGAGCTTGTTTTCCCTTGGCCACATGTCCCTCGAGCACCGTGGCCTGGCGGAGGACATTTTCCTGAGGATCGGCCAGCGAGTATTGGATCTGGCCCGGGCCGATGGAGACCTACCGGAGGACCTGCGTCCGCTGGAAGGTCTGGTGGCGGACACCTATTTCTGCAACTGGTCGATCTTCCAGTCGCTGCCCGATGCCTGGGCCATCGGCCAGGTCTTCCCGGTGATGCCGATTCACCGGCTGGACGAGCGGCCGAGCCGCTCCGGCACGCTGGTGGACATCTCCTGCGACTCCGACGGAAAGATCGCTCGCTTCATCGACGGCCGGGAACCGAAATCTCTGTTGGACCTCCACCCGACCCGATCCGGCGAGCCCTATTACCTCGGAGTGTTTCTGGTCGGCGCCTACCAGGAGGCGCTGGGAGACCTGCACAACCTGTTCGGCGACACCAACGTCGTGCAGGTGTCGATCGATCCGGCGGGCGGCTACACCATCGAGGGGGTCGAGGAAGGCGATTCGGTGAGTGACGTCCTCGGCTACCTCCGGTACAGTCGCCAGGAACTGGTGGCCCGGGTGCGCCGGGCGGCCGAACTCGCGCTGCGCGACGGGCACCTCGGCCGAAACGATGCCCGGCAACTTCTGAAGGTGTACGAGGCAGGACTCGCCGGCTACACCTATCTTGAACCCTGAGGGCCTCAAAGCCGGAGGCCTCGAAGGCTGAATATGAACCAGCAGCGAATCACTCTCTACACCGACGGTGGCGCCAGTCCCAATCCCGGTCCCGGCGGCTGGGGGGTGGTGATTCTCACCGGCGATGACCAGCGCGAGTTGTCCGGCGCCGAGGCCCACACCACAAACAATCGCATGGAGCTGACGGCGGCCATTCGCGGCCTGGAAGCGGTGGTGACCGAAGCGGACGCCGTCCAGGTGATCACCGACTCCCAGTACCTGCGCCGCGGGGTGACCGAGTGGCTGGCCGGCTGGATCGCCAAGGGCTGGCGCAAGAAGGACGGCAGCGCGGTTCTCAATGCCGACCTCTGGCGATGCCTGGCGGAGTTGACCGCCGGCAGGCAGGTCGACTGGGCTTGGGTCAAGGGCCATGCCGGCCACCGCCACAATGAGCGCGCCGACGCCCTGGCGACGGCGGCGGCGGATACCCTGCGCGGCGGCCGGGGCCTGAAGGCTCAGGGCGCAGAATCCGGTCCGACGCAGCAAGGCTCGCCGCCGACGGCGCGATCCATTCATTTGCGTCTCTCCTGCCACCGCGGACGGGGACGCTGGGTGGCTCTGGTGCGCGACGGCGGGGAAGAGCGCCTGGTCGAGGGACGACGCAACGGCACCACCGGCAACGAGCTGGAAGTGCTGGCCGGGGCGGAACTGCTCGCCGAGTTGCCGGAGGCCGAGCCGGTGACCTTCTTCGCCCCCTCCGACTACCTGCGTTTGGGGGCCAGCGAGTGGCTGGCCGCCTGGCGGCGCCGGGGCTGGCGGACGGCCGGCGGCAAGGCGGTCAAGAACCAGTCGGCCTGGCAGGCGTTGAGCCGTCAACTCGCCGGCCGCACCGTCCACTGGCGGGAATCCTCCGAGGAGCCGGAGGTGCGCAAGCGCCTGGACCAGGCCCTTCGGTCCTCGAAGGGCGCTGAGACGTCGCAGTCCGGCAAGAAGAGGGGAGGCCGATGAACGAGCGAACACTGATGGACGATCCGGCGCGGGTTTCCGAAATCGTCGCAGCCCTGCGCCGGGCGGGAAGCTTCGCCCTCGACCTGGAGTTCGTTTCCGAGAGCCGCTACATCCCGGAGCTGTCGCTGGTGCAGGTGGGCTGGGGTGATCCCGATTCTCCGGCGGTGGCGGCCATCGATCCCCTCGCCGTCGATGTCGAGCCGGTGGCGCAACTGCTGGCCGATCCGGAGGTCGAAAAAGTGCTGCACGCGGCGCAGGCGGACCTCGCTCTCCTGGGCCAGCGCTTCGCGGTGGCCGGGCGGAACGTCTTCGATACCCAGATCGCCGCCGCCTACCTGGGGATAGGCGATCAAATCGGCTACGGCAACCTGGTGCAGAAAGTGCTCGGCGTCACCCTCGACAAGGGGGCTCAGTTCACCCAGTGGTCGCGGCGGCCCCTCGACGACGAACAGATCCGCTACGCCCTGGACGACGTGCGCTACCTGCCAGAGATCCGCCGCCGGTTAGGAGAACAGCTCGACGCGCGCCGACGAATGGCCTGGGTGCGGGAGGAATCTCAGCGGCTGGCGGCCGCCAACGCCGAGCGGCCGAAGCCGGAGGAGATCTATCGCAAGATCAAGGGATGGGACCGCATGGCGCCGCGCAGCCAAGGGGTGGTGCGGGTCCTCGCCGCCTGGCGCGAGCGCCGAGCCCTGGCCGGCAACAAACCGCCGCAGTGGGTGCTGCAGGACCGGGTGCTGCTGGAGATCGCCCGCCGGCCGCCGAAGAAACTGGCGGATTTCGAACGCGTTCGCGGCATCAAGGAAGGGTTCGTGCGACGCCACGGTCGGGAGTTGTTGGAGCGGGTGCGAGAGGGTCTCGCTCACCCGCTAGAACCCTCGCCCCGGCCGCCGGCCCTTTCCGATGAGCAGAAGGTCCAGAGTTCGATGGTTTCCGCCATCGTCCAGGCGATGAGCCGGGAGGCGGGGGTGGCGCCGCGCTTCGTCGCTTCGCGCGACGAGGTCGAAGCGCTGGTCCGCTGGTGGGGCAGCGGCGACCGTGAATTGGCGAGCGCGCCGGAGTTGGGCATCCTCACCGGCTGGCGGCGGCAGCTGGCCGGTCAGCCGGTGCTCGACTGGCTCGCCGGCCGTACCTCCATCGTCGCCGCCGCTGACGGCATCGAGCTGCGGACGGTGGAGTCCCCCCAAGGGCAGCGATGAGGGCTACGGTGAGCGACGAGACCTTCAGGCTCGAGACCGGTGCCGGCGCCCTGGCGGTGCGCCTCAGCCGGCCGGAGGATGCGGATAGCGACCGGGCGATGCTCTACCTCCACGGCTTCGGCTCCAGTCAGGAGGGCGAGAAGGCGGATCTCTTCCGGCGCCGGGCGGTGGCGGCGGGTCTCGCCTTTTGCTCCTTCGACTTCCGCGGCCACGGCGCCTCCGGCGGCTCGATGGAGGAACTCTCTCTGAGCCGCAACCTCGAAGACATCGGCCGGGTGGATGCGGCCCTGACGGAGCGCGGCTTCGGCCGCCGGGTGCTCTTTGGCTCGTCGATGGGCGGTGCGTCGGCGATGTGGTGGGCGGCGCGCCACCCCGGCCGGGTCGAAGCGGCGATTCACCTGGCCCCCGCCCTCGAACTGGCGGCGGGATTGGCCGCCGTGGCGGGGGAGGACGGAATGGCGCGTTGGGAGCGGGACGGATACCTGCGCTTCGCCACGGAACTGGTGGAAGTGGACCTCGGCTGGGACCTGTGGCGCGATCTGGAGGCGTACCCGGTCGAAGACCTGCGTTCCCTCTACCGCACCCCGACGCTCATCTTCCAGGGCATGCAGGACGCCTCCGTGCCCTGGCGCGGGGTGATGGAGTTCGTCGCCGGCTGCGCCTTCCAGGAGATTCGGCTGGAACTCTTCGCCGACGGCGATCACCGCCTGCTCGATCGCCTCGACCGTCTGTGGGAACTGACCGCCGGCTTTCTGGCGGACTGCGGTTTGCTCTAACGCACCACCGGTAGCGCCGGATCCTTCCTGAAAACTCGCTTGTGGGGCGGCAGGGCGCCGAGGCGGAAGAGTTCCATCTCGGAACCGCGACGCGTCTCGCGCACCCGGCGACCGGTGTCCGGGTCGTAGGCCCGTTCCACCACCCGGCTCGGCCGCTCGACGCTGCGCCGCGGCCGGCTGCCCGCCGCCGCGGCGGCGAAGCGTTGCCAGATGGGCGCCGCCGCCGCGGCACCGGAAAGGCCGAGGGGCTCGCCATCGTCCCTTCCCACCCACACGGCGATCACCAGGGAGCCCGTATCGCCCACGAACCAGGCGTCCCGCCGCCGGGAGGAGGTGCCGGTCTTGCCAGCCACGTCGATGCCCTGGACGGCGCCGCCGCGCGCCGTTCCCACTTCGGCGGCGGTGCGCATCATGTCGCGCACCAGGTAGCCGGTGGCCGGCCGAACGACCCGCCGCGACATCGCCTTTGAACGGGCCAGCAGGCGGCCGCCGGGGCGCTCCAGGCGGCGCACCGGAAACGGCCGCAGGGCCTTGCCCGGGGTCGCGAAGACGGTGAACGCCTCGGCCATGCGGAGCGGCGTGGTTTCGATGGCGCCGAGGACGAAGGCCGGCGGCACTTCCTCCGGCAGCGAAAGCCCCGCTTCCCGCGCCCGCTCCGCCGTTGCTTCCAGGCCGCACCAGCCGGCGAGGCGGGCGAAGGGCACGTTCAGGGACTGGGAAAGAGCATCGCGCAGCCGCACGACGCCGCGAAACTGCCGGTCGTTGTTCTCCGGCTCCCACGGCCCGGAAGGCAACTCCAGGCGGTAGGGCGCGTCGAGCACTCGGCTGGCCGGGAACAGCGGCCGCCGGGGAGGGTCGCTTCTCTCGGCATCCCGCGGCCCGGCGCAGCGGTCGAAGGCTTCGAGCAGCAAGAGCGGCTTGATCGCCGAGCCCGGTTGGCGCTCTGCCTGGCGCACCCGGTCGAACTGGTCGCCAGCGCCGCGCGGATCGCCGCCGACGTGGGCGAGCACCTCGCCGGTGGTCGCGTCGAGGGCGACGAGGGCGGCCTGGGCGCCGCGCGCTCCGAGGTTGCGCAGGCCGTGGCCGACGGCGTCTTCGGCCAGCCGCTGGAGGTGCGGGTCGAGAGTGGTTTCGGCCACCAGTCCGCGCCCCTTCGCCAGCCGCTCCGGTGCCGAGGATTCGGCCGCTTCCGCCACCCAGCGCAGAAACTGCGGCGCCATCCGCCGGGGCGGTGAGGAGCGTTTCAGGCGCACCGCCTGGCGGCGGGCCGCGGCCACCTCGTCCGCCGCGGTCCAGCCCAGCTCTTCCATCCGCGAGAGGACCCAATCTCGACGCTTTTGGGCGGCCTCCGGGTTGCGCACCGGCGACAGGCGGTTGGGTCCCTGGACCATACCGGCGAGCAGGGCGGACTCGGCCAGATCGAGGTCCTCGACATGCTTCGAGAAAAATACCCGAGCGGCGGTGCCCCAACCGTCGATCGACACGCCGTCGACGTGCCCCAGGTAGACGTGATCGAGATACGCCTCGAGGATCTCTTCCTTGTCGTAGTCGGCCTCCAGGGCTAGCGCCCGCATCACTTCCGAGGCTTTGCGGCCGAGGGTTCGCTTGGGAGTGAGATCCCGCCGCTTGATCAACTGCTGGGTGATGGTGCTGCCGCCCTGGGCCACGCCGCCGGCCCTGGCGTTGGCGAGGAGCGCCCGGGCGATGCCCCGGCCGTCGATCCCCACGTGGTCGAAGAAACGAGCATCCTCGGCCGCCAGCAGCGGCCGCCAGACGTGTTCCGGCAGGTCGTCGAAGACGATGGGGATGCGGGGAGCACGATCCCCGCCGAGGGATTCGGCGAGCAGTTCCGGTTCCAACCGGAGCGCCTTGCGCAGTGCAGCACCGTCCGCGTTCTCGGCCTGCAGGATGCGCCCCGCCGGTGGCTCGAGGCGCAGGGCGAAGAGCCGCGCGGGTCGATCCTGGCCGCCGCTGCGGTGGGCACGGCGATAGATCCAGAACACCTCGTGGCCCCAGAAGAACTCTCCCGGCCGCTCCGGCCGCTGGCGTACCCGGCGGTAGTTCTGCCGTTCCAGACGCTCCGCCAGCGCCAGTTCCTCGACGGTGGCGCCGAGGGGAATCTCGAAGGCAGCGGAGAGCACCCGCACGTCGCTCCGGCCGAGGGTGTCGGTCAGTCGCGGCTCGGTGTTCTCGTCGGCGCCGGACAGCGCCGTCGCCATCATCCACAGGACCACCGTGGCGAATGCGACGAGAGAGGCGTAGCGGCTGAGCATGGTGCGGGGGACGAGGGGATTACGGCGCGCGGCGGACTGTTAGTGTATCCGGAATGGCCTTCTCCGCCGCCCGCCTCCCTTCCTCGCTCGTCACTTTCGGCTGGATCGTGCTGGCCCTCGTCGCCGCGCTAGCAGTTTCCTGGCTAAACCTGACGCCGGCCGATGCCGGTTTTCGACCTGCCGCGCCCACGGGTTCCACCGCGCCGGCCGGGGCGGGACGGACCCTCGCCGAGGCCGCCCTCGGTCCCGGCTGGGTGGCTTGGGAATCGAACCGCGAGGGCGAGTGGCGGATCTACCGGCGCTCCCTCGACGGCTCGCCGGCCGAGCGGCTGAGCCCCGAGGACCCCGGCTGGCGGCACTGCTGCCCGCACATTTCGCCAGAGGGTGACTCCCTCGTCTACCTGCGCTTCCGGCCCGGCGGCCCGCGTCCCTGGTCCGGGGAACTGATGCTGCAGGACGTCGCAAGCGGCGAAAGCCGCCGCCTGGCCGCCGCCCGGGTGCCTTCGGAACACCGGGTGGCCCTGTGGCGATCGTCGGAGGAGCTGATCTTCATCGGTGCGGACGGCCACACGGCGCTCTTGCAAGCGTCCAGCGGTGAGATCCGCCCGTTGACCGGCGAGCCGCACCCGAAGGACGGCTGGATCGTCAACGCGCCGCTGACCTTCGCCACCAGCGGCGTTCCCGATTTTTCGCCTTTCGAGGCGGCGACCGGTGAGATCCTGCCGCGCCAACCTCTGGGGGGCTGCCAGCCCTACTTCAGCGCCGATGGGCGCTGGGGCTTCTGGATCGCCGGCGCCGGCGGCCCGGTGCGGCAGGTCGAACTGGCCACCGGCACCAGCCGCGGAATCCTCGACAAGGGCGACCACCGGTTGCCGCCGGATCGCGGCTATCTCTACTTCCCGATGTTGTCCCGGGACCAGAGCCTTCTCGCCTGGGGTGCCTCCGGCGGTGAGCACGACTTCCAGCAGGCGGACTACGACGTGTGGCTGGCGGAGGTGGATCCCGAGTCTCTGGAGTTGGTGGGGCCACCGGTGGCGGTGAGCGAGGATCCGGCGACGGACCGCTTTCCGGACGTCTACCGCCGCCCTCTCGCCCTCGGCCGTCACGGCGGGGAAGCGCCGGTCATCGTCGACTTCGCCGCACCGCGACCGGCGCGGTGGGATTTCGGCGACGGTCTGAAAGGCGAAGTGCGCACCGCCGCCCGCCATACCTTCGAGGCCGCGGGCAGTTACCGGGTGATCGCCGAAACGCCGGCCGGCGAGCGCTTCGAGGGGCAGGTGCGGGTGAGGTCGCGCAAGCCCCCGCAGGTTACGGGCTTGCGGGTGGTGGGGCCGCGCCGGCTGGAGGTGTCCTTCGACGAGCCGGTGAGGGTGGCGGCAATGGCCCGTATCTTTCTCGCTTCGGACCTGGCGGTGGCCGGCCGGCGCCTCGACGAGTCCGGGCGGCGGCTGATCCTCGATCTGGCGGCGGATCTCGAAGCGGCCGATACCCTGAACCTCGCCGGCATCCTGGACCGGGCCGTGCCGCCGAACGAGATGGCGGCGGTCAGCCGGCCGATTCCCGCTCCTCGCTGGCCGGCGGGGCGAGAGGCTCTGGCTTTTCTGTGGCGCGACGGCTCGGCGCCCAACCTGGTGCCGGCGCCGTCCGGAGCCGGCGAGCGCACCTTCGTGCTGCGGGCACGGGGCGAGGCCCGCATCGACGGCCGCGGCGCCATGCGTCCGTCCGGCGGCTACTTCGAGTCGGCGGAGGCGGGAGGCGCCATCCGCCGCGCTGCCCAGGGAGCCAACCGCCTGTCCTTCGAAGTGAGATTCGTGCCCCTCGGCACTTCGCAGCCGCGCCCGAGGACCGTGGTGGCCCTCGGCGCCGGCCGGCGGGGAGGGCATCTCGCCGTCACCCAGGAGGGCGACCGCCTGGTGCTGCGGCTGCGCACCGCCGGCCGCAACCGGCCGGTGCCGCCGGTGGAGCTGTTCCCGGTGGCGGCCGGCGAGGCGGTGCATCTGACGGTCACCTTCGAACCGGGCGCGCTGCGCGCTTATCGCGACGGCCACGCGGTGGATCTGGGCGCCGCCGGCCGCCGCCTGGGCGACTTCTTCCACTGGCGGGACCAGCCCCTGCGCTTCGGCGAGGGCTGGGCCGGCAACGGAGTGAACGCCGCCGCCTGGACAGGGGCTATCGATGCGGTGGCCTTCTACGGCCGGGTGTTGTCGCCGGCGGAGGTGGCGGAGAGCCATCGGCGCCTGGACCGGGAAACGGCAACGCCGGTCGCCGCTGCGATCGTGGAGGCGGAGCTGGTGGCGCGCTCGCCGACCCCGTCTCTGGACGAGATCACTCCCTATGATCGCGCCCTGGCGGTATACGAGTACCGGATTCTGCGGCGGCTGGCGGGCCGGGGAGTGGAGCTCACCGCCAACGACCGTCTGCGGGTGGCCCACTGGGTGCTGCTCGACGGCCGAAGCACGCGGGAGGGCGCCTGGACCGTCGGCCAGCGCGCTCGCCTGCGTCTGGAGCCGTTCGCGGCCAACCCGCAGCTCGAAGGGCGCTACCTGGCCGATGAGATCGACGGTCCCGGGCCGCTGTACTTCGCCGCCCGGCCGCTGGTGGAGGCTGCGCCCTAGCTCCATACCGCCCGCGCCATGGTCTTCAGCTCCCACCTCTTCGTCTTCTACTTCCTGCCGCTGGTGCTGGCGGTGTACTTCGCCCTGCCGAGGGCGGCCCGAAACGGTGCGCTGGCTGTCGCGAGCTACCTGTTCTACGGCTGGGCCAATCCCGTCTTCCTGCCGCTGATGCTCGCCTCCACGGTGCTCGACTACGGCGCCGGCCGGGTGATCGCCCGCCATGGCCGGAGCGTCGTTGGCCGTTGGGCGGTAGCCGCTTCGGTAACCGGCAATCTGCTGATGCTCGGCTACTTCAAGTATGCCGGCTTCGTCTACTCGTCGCTGACCGAGGCCCTCGGCCTGCCGCCCATCGACGGCACCCTGTTCGCCGTCACCTTGCCGCTGGGGATCAGCTTCTACACCTTCCAGTCGATGAGCTACACGCTGGACCTGTGGCGCGGCCGCGCCGAGGTGCAGAAGAATCTGGTCGATTTCGCCTGCTATGTGTCGATGTTCCCGCAGCTCGTAGCGGGGCCGATCCTGCGCTACTCGGAGTTGGCCGACCAGCTCGTGGAGCGGGGCCACAGCTTCGCAAAGGCGTCCCGCGGCGTGGCCTTCTTCGCCCTCGGCATGGCCAAGAAGATTCTTCTGGCGAACCCTTGCGGCGAAATCGCCGATGCCTGTTTCCGGACCGTCGGCCTCGGTCCGCTGGAGGCCTGGTACGGTGCCTTCGCCTACGGCTTCCAGATCTACTTCGATTTTTCCGGTTACAGCGACATGGCGATCGGCCTGGGCTTGATTCTGGGCTTTGCCTTCCCGAAGAACTTCGACTCGCCCTACCGCGCCACCTCGATCACCGACTTCTGGCGCCGCTGGCACATTTCGCTGTCGGCCTGGCTGCGCGACTACCTCTACATCCCCCTCGGCGGCAACCGCCGGGGCCGCCTTCCGACCTACCGCAACCTCGCCCTGGTGATGCTCCTGGGAGGCCTGTGGCACGGCGCCGCCTGGACCTTCGTTGCCTGGGGCGCCTTCCACGGTGGGCTGCTGGCGACGGAGCGGCTCATCCGAGAGCGCGGCTGGGCGGAGCGATGGCGGCGCTGGCTGCCGGCCCCGCTGCAGGTGTCCCCTCTGAAAATGGCCGGCACTTTCCTGCTGGTCACCCTCGGCTGGGTGCTCTTCCGGGCCGAGGACATCGCCGCCGCCGGCCGCTATTACCGCTCGATGTTCGGCCTCTCCGAGGCGAGCGCCGCCGCCGGCCTGCTCTCGGGAATCGTCTACGTGCCGGCCTTGACGGTGCCCTTCGCCCTGGCGGCGGTGATCGTCTGGCGCTCACCGCAGACCTGGGACTGGAGCCGGGTGCTCACCCCGCTGCGCGCCGTCGCCGCCCTCGGTCTCTTCGCCGCCTCCCTGGCAGTGCTCGAACTGCAGGGCCACAATCCCTTCATCTACTTCATCTTCTGATGGGCACCTTCTGATGGGTACCCGCTGATGGCCGCCGCTCCCGATCTCCGCCCGGATCGCATCATGCCGCCGACCGTGGTCGGGCCGGTGACCGCCCGCTGGTTGGTCGGCGCCTTCCTGGCGATCATCCTGGTGGTGCCCCTGTGGGATGCCGTCGGTCCGGTGGAGAGCCCGTCCTACGAAGCTCTCGCCGCGGCCGCTTCGGCGGCCGGCGGCGGCGGTCTAGTCGCCGACCTGGCGGCCCGCATGGAGCGCTTCGAGGAGAACCTGGAAGACACCAGCGACGCCGGCGCGCGGTTGCGCTCGGCGCTCGGTCCGCTCGTCAGCCGGGTCGGGGGTGCGCGGGGTGATGTGCTGATTGGCCGACGGGACTGGCTTTTCCTGAAGCCTGGGGTCGACTCTCTGCTGCTGCCGGCTTCCGCACAGGAGAAAACCGCTGGCGGTCCCGTCCAGGCCATCGCGGGCTTCGCGCGACAGCTCGCCGAACGCGGAGTCCACCTGATCCTGCTGCCGGCACCGACCAAGGCGGCGGTCCACCCGCGCCTTCTGGCGCCGCGATTCGGCGGGGTCGAGGCGCCGCTGAACGTTGCCCGCTGGGAACGTCTACGGGTGGAGCTGGAGGCGGTGGGGGTGGAGGTCTACGATCCGGCACCGGAGATCCTCGCGGGTGTGCTGGAGGAGAACAAGGCCGCCTACCTGATCGACGATACCCACTGGCGGCCGGAGGTGGTGGACGCGGTCGCCCGCCGGCTGGCGCAGCGCATCACGCCGCGGCTGACGGGGGCGCCGGCGGGGGAGTGGATCCGCTCGCCGGTCGAGGTGACCGGCGTCGGCGACCAGCGCCGCACCCTGGAGCCGGAGGCGGCGCCCTGGCACTCGATTTCCCTGCAGGTGGTGCGGGGACCCGATGAGGCGGAAGGCGCACCGGTATTGCTGCTGGGCGACAGTTTCACCAACGTCTTCTCGGACGATCGCCTGGGGTGGGGCCGCGGCGCCGGCCTGGCGGAACAGCTCGCCTTCCACCTCCAGCGGCCGGTCGAGCGCCTCGCCATCGACGGCGGCGGCGCGACGGAAGTGCGGCAACGCCTCGCCGCGCGTCTGGCGGCAGGGACGATGTCCCTCGACGGGGTCCAGGTGGTGGTGTGGCAGGTGGCGGCGCGGGAGTTGGTGTTGGCCGACTGGCGACCGGTGGCGTTGCCGTCGATGGACTAGGCCCAAGCGGGTATGCGGTCGCGTAGCGTCGCTCCAAAGCCGAGGCGCTCAAACAGCGGATCGACCTTCTCCTCGGAAGCTCCGCGCAGCTCCAGATCCTCCATCTCCGCCGCCACCGGAGCGTCCGTCACGATGGTGGCGAGCTGGCGGGAGAGCAGCGCCTGGTCGCGGTGCTCTGTGAGCTTCTTGGCGAGCGACTTGGCGCCCCGCAGCGGCAATTCCGCCACTTCGTCCAGGCGGTCGAGGGCGGCGTCGAGGGTGCCCATCCCCTGCAGCAGAGCGGCGGCGGTTTTCTTGCCGATGCCCGGTACGCCGGGAATGTTGTCCACCGCGTCGCCGGCCAGGCCGAGGTAGTCGGCGATCTGTTCCGGCGCGACGTCGAATTTCTCGCGCACTTCCGCCGGCCCGAAGTGGCTGCCCTTGGCGAAGTCGTAGAGGCTCACCCGGTCCGTGACGAGCTGTGCCAGGTCCTTGTCGGAAGTCACCACCACCGCGCGATGGCCCTGTTCGGCGAAGCGGGCGGCAAGGGTGCCGCAGAGGTCGTCCGCCTCGTAGGACATGTCGATCAAGGTCGCCACGCCGAGGGCCTCGGCGATCTCGCGGCAGAGGCCGATCTGGTCCTTCAGCTCCTGTGGCGGCGCCTCGCGCTGGGCCTTGTAGGCCGAGTAGAGATCGTTGCGAAAGCTCTCCGACAATCGGCCGTCGAAGGTCGCCGCCAGGTGGCTCGGCTCCTCCTCGGTGATCAGCCGGATCAAGAAGGACGCGAAGCCATAGACGGCGTTGACCGGCCGCCCCTCGCCGTCTCGCATCGAGGACGGCAGGGAGAAGAAGGCCCGGAAGATGTAAGGGCTCGAATCGATCAGGTAGACCGTCTGCTCAACCATCGGTCGGCTTCAGTCGCCGTCGACGGCGAGGCCGGAGGCGATGCGCGGGGTGTTGAGCAGCGCTTCGAAGGCCGCCCAGCGCGCTTCCGGGTTGTCTGCCGTGCCGCCCTGGGCTTCCACCCAGCGCCGGACGATGTCCTGACCCAGGTTGTAGTTGATGACGTAGCTGCGGTAGCGGTCGTAGAAACGGACCCGCTGCTCCGCCCGCGGCCGGCTGGAGAGGGCATAGCGCTCCAGCCAGGCGGCGGCCTGGTCGGCGTCGATCTCGCCGTTGAGGTACTGTCGCGCCGCTTCGTTGCCGGCGTAGGCCAGGTCCGCCATCAAGGTACGCACCCGCGAGTATTCCTCGGCCCGCGCCGGATCGAGACCGGCCAGTGGGTAGAGCACGTCGCGCTCGAAGGCGGTGCGCTCCTCCCCCGGAAAGGCGACCTCGATGCCGAAGTTGGCGGTGCCCTCGGCGATCAACGACTGGGGCGAGAACAGCGGGTAGACGGAGAGTTCCTGAAAGCCCCGGTCGCGCACCAGATCGCGTTCGATCAGGACGTTGAACACATGGTGGCCGGGGTAGCCCTCGTGGCACGCCAGGTCGACCGCCCGGTCGATGGCGATGGGCAGGTCGGTGTTCACCTGGATCAAGCTGTTGTAGTCGCCCTGGTACCAGTTGTAGGCGCTCCACGGTTGGTCCGTGACGTACTCCACCGTGAAGCTCTCGCTCTCCGGCAGCTCCAGGCGCTCTGCGGTGCGCCGCCGGCACTCGGCGATGGCGGCGTCGAAGACGGCGGACACCTTGTTCGGCGGGATGACGAACTGCTCCTGCCACGCGGTGTAGCGCTCGGTGAGGGGGCCGTCGCCGGGCAGTTCCCCGGCGAGGCTTGCGAGCAGCGCTTCGTAGTGCCCTTCCGGATGGTGCGGTGCGACGGCGTCGTACAGGCGCCTGGACTCCTCGTCGAAGGTGAAGTCCGCGCCGTTCAGCATCGCGATGCGGCTGGAGACGGCGCGCAGTTGTGCCCGGAAGAAGGAGAGGCGCAGGCCGAAGAGATCGCCTTGCGCGGCCGCGTCTCCCGTGGCGTCGCCCGCTGGCACCGCCGATAGCCGTTCTTGGAGCGCATCGGCCCGGGCGGAGAGATCCTCCAGCGGAACCGGCTCACCGGCCTCCGCCTCTTGCCGCCACTCGGCGGGACCGTAGTAGGCGTCGACGAAGTTGTCGTCGTGGCGGCCGACGGCGAGGACGAGGCGGACGTAGTCTTCGGAAATTTCGGCCATGGCTGCACTCGCTTCGGGGGAGGACGGCTCGTCGTCCGTCGGGGGTTTTGGGCCGCATGCGAGGAGGGCGAAGAGGGTCAGGAAAATGGTGGCGCTGCGGATCATCGATGCGACCTCCCTAGGCGCGGAGTTGGCTGTAGGCCGCGGCGTCGATCCGCTGGCGGTGGGAGAGGTCCGTTTCGATGTCCGCCGCCCAGGCGCCGGCGGCGGCCGCCGGACCGGCGGCCAAGGTCAACAGCTCGGCGCCGAAGCCGGAGCCGTAGGAGAAGGCGGCGATGCGCCGGCCCTCATCGAGCCCACGCAGAGCCTCGGCAACGGCGATCCACAGGCTGGCGGTGTAGGCGTTTCCGCAGCGGCGATTCCAACCCATGGTCGGTGCGACCTTGCCGTCGTAGAGGCGGGTGATCTCCTCCTCGGCGAGGCCCAGGGCTTCGCCCATCTGAACGACGGCCTTCTTGACCATTTTGGGGAAGGGCACATGGAAGCACAGGGCCGCCAGCTCGGCCAAGGCAGGGCGGGGTTCGCGGTCGCCGATCCAGGCGGTGAAACAGGCTTCGGCGGCGCGCCGGTAGCAGTCGAGGCTCAGCGGACCTTCGACATTGGGAAAGTCCTGGCCCACCGGCCGCCAGAAGTCGAAGGCCGGTTCGCTGTAGGGGTAGCTGGCGGTGTCGATGGCGGCGACTTCGGGGCCGTCGACGACCATCGCCACGGCGCCGGCGCCCTGGGTGGGCTCGCCGGGATCCTCCGGTTCGTAGAGCGCCACGTCGGCGGCGATCACCAGGGCGGCTTGGGTATCGCCGGAGGCCGTCCGGGCGGCGCCGGAGAGCCGCCACTCGGTGGCCTGACGCAGCGCCAGGGTGCCGCCGTAGCAGGCGTGTTTGACCTCGTAGGAGCGTACCCGCCCGGCCAGGCCCAGGCTCTCCGCCACCCAGGCGCTCAGCGGCCGGCTCATGTCCAGCGCCGTTTCGGTGCCGACGGCGAGGAGGGCGATGCGCTCGCGATCGCCGTCCCAGCGGTCGAGGGCCCGCCGGGCCGCCTCGACGGCCATGTCCACCACGCCGTAGTCCTTTGGGCAGAGGGCCATTTCGCGACAGCCGAGGCCGAGGGTGTACTTGTTCGGGTCGACGCCGCGCAGGGTCGCCAGCTCCTCCACCGGCAGGGCGAGAGGGGGAAAGGCGAGACCGATGGACGCGATGCCCGTGGCGGGACGTTCGGCGAGGGAGTGGGAGTTCATGGCAGCGGAGTCTAACCACGGGCGGAGAGGGTGTCCACTGGGGTCGAAAGGCGCGATGGGGCGAGTAGAATCCGGCCATGCCGATTCGATCGCTGCTCCTCGGATTCCTGGTCGTCACCGCCACCTCCTGCGCCGGTCCCGAGCCTCCGACGGAGCCGGACGAACCCCCGGAGGTCTTACGCCTGGCGTTGTTCAACATCGAGGAACTGAGGACGGTAGCCCTCAACGATGTGGACGACGACGGCGTCGGCCGGAATCGCCAGCTCCGGGCGGCGGCGGAAATCGTGGCGCGTATCGCGCCGGACGTGCTGGTGGTGCAGGAGATCGATCACGATGCCTCGGCGCCGGACGACCCGGCGTTGAATGCCCGCCGTTTCGCCGACGCGTATCTCGAGCCGGCGGCGGAGCGGCACGGTGCACCGCTCGCCTATCCGCACGCCTTCGCGGCACCGTCGAACACCGGCTTGGCGAGCGGCCAGGACCTCGATGGCGACGGCGAGATCGTCACCGAGGAGGGGAGTCGCGGCTACGGCGGCGACAGTTTCGGCTTCGGCACCTACCGGGGGCAGTACGCGATGGCGGTGCTGTCGCGGTTCCCGCTGCAGGCGGACCGACTGCGCTCGTTTCAGCGGTTTCTCTGGCAGGACCTGCCGGGCCATCACATTCCTCCGGGCTTCTACTCGGAGCAGGCGTTGGAGGTCTTCCGCCTGTCGAGCAAGTCCCACTGGGATCTCCCGGTGGTGGTCGGCGAAGGCTTGGTGCATTTGTTGATCAGCCACCCCACGCCGCCGGCCTTCGACGGTGACGAGGACCGCAACGGCCGTCGGAACTTTGACGAGATCAAACTCTGGGTCGAGTACCTCGATGGATCTTCGGCCCTGATCGACGACAACGGCCGCCGCGGCGGCAAGGCCCACGACGAACCCTTTGTCGTGGTGGGGGACCTCAATGCGCGACCGGACGCCGATGGCGAACGGTACGACGGCCAGACGGCCATCGCTCAGTTGCTCGACCATCCCGCCCTGAGAGATCCCTCGGAGATTCTGGTCAGCCAAGGCGCCGAGGAGCATCGTCGGGAAGACCGTCAGAGTCGTGGCAACTCCCTGGAGGTGGCGGAGCGCGCCGATTCCGCGGCCCTGCCGCGAACGGCGACGGCGGAATTCCTCGGCGGTTCGCGGGTCGACTACCTCTTGCCGAGCCTCGAGTTGAGGGTGCTCGACGGTGGCGTCTTCTGGCCGGCATCGTCCGAGGACCCCGAAGGGCACGCCCTCGCCGCGGAGGCCTCGGACCACCGCCTGTTGTGGCTCGATTTGGCGTTGCCGTAAAGGCCGAACCCGGGCCTCGCTGTGGCTATCCGCATCGGGGCCCGAAATGTAGTTGCGGCGATCTTGGAGTTGACGGCCGGACTGAGCGTCCTACTCGCCGAGCAGGGTCAGCTCCTCCCGCACTTCGACATTGCAGGCATCGAGGGTGCCGACGACCGCGGCGGCGGGGTTGCCCGCCCGGACGTCGTCAAGGTCGTAGAACGCCGTCGGCCCCTGCAACTGGAAGGACGACCCCAGCGGCGGCCAAGACTTGACCTGGTCGGCGATCAGCGTCAAGGGCTCCCGGTTGGTCAAGGCGCGTCCGTCGAGGTAGATGATGATGTATTGATCGAAGCGCGCAGTGCCGGGCAGTAGGGCGCCGGCTCCGCCTTTAGCGTGTCCCGTCAGCTCGCCCGTCGACGTCCGCTCATGGTCTTGCTCGATCAGGATCAGCGGATGGTCCGATCCGAGATCCTGGTGAAAGTGGGTGACCAATCGCCGCAGCGCGACGGAGGGTCGGCCTTCCCCATTCCGGCTGACCGCGTCCTCAGTGAGAACCCCGGAGATTCCGGGAATCCCGTCGCACGGGATGGTGATGGTCTCGCCATTCGGCAGGTTGATGCGAAACTCCCCATAGGCTTGGGTCGATGCATACAGGCGGGTTCCGGGGACCTCAGCGCCTTCGGTCACGACGGAGGGGGAATGCGGCGCCGCCGAGAGGGACGCGGCGACCAGGCACAGCAGGAGGCAGACAAGGGCCAAGGCCATCGGGGTCGCGGTTCGACCGGCGGTTCGCAGGGTTTGCGGTTCTCTCATGGGTTTCTCCTCATGGTCATCGCGTGAACCGACCGGCTCCCGCGAGGCGGACGATCCCCCTCGGGGAGGGTCGAAGGACAGAGGTCAGAGACGGGCGCCGTCAGATTCCCAGCGGGGATGAAATCGACTTCCGACGAGATATTTTCGATCCTGCGCGGACCGATCGAGGGCGAAATTTCGGTCGTCCGTGCAGGATGGAGTCTCCGAAACTTCGACAATTATAGCATATAGATAATAATCTCTAAATAATTTTGTGGATTGGCAGACTATCTTCTTCGTCGGCCGACCTTTTGCGGTGAAGCCGAGACGGGATCCTCCGGCCAGTCGTGTTTGGGGTAACGCCCTTGGAGTTCTTTGCGGACTTCCGGGTAGGTGCGGCGCCAGAAGCCCGCCAGATCCTGGGTGATCTGCTGCGGCCGGAAGTTGGGGGCCAGCAGGTGGAGGAGCACCGGCACCCGGCCGGCGCCCACCCGCGGCGTCTCGGTCAGGCCGAAGAGTTCTTGGATCCTCGCCGCCAGAACCGGTGGGCCGTCGCCGGTCCAGTCGAGGGGGGCCGACCGCCCACTCGGCAGGCGGATGCGCTCCGGCGCCTCGCGTTCGAGGCGCCGGCCGACATCCCAGCCCAGGGCGCCGAGAATCGTGTCGATCAGCGGGGCTTTTCGCAACTCCTCGTAGGACCGCTTGCCGGCGGTGAGGGAAGGCAGGGCGGACTGCCAGAATGCAGCGTCCAGGGACGGGATCTCGCAGCCTTCGCGCAGGCTGTCGAGGCGCGCCAGGAAGGTCCGGATGGCCGGCCGGTCGAGGCCGAGAGCGGCTTCCAGGTCCAGTGCTGCGGCGCCGGCGAGAACCTCCGCCGCCACGTCGGCCGCCACCGGCACCTCGCGCTCTTCCAGAACCAGATCATGCCAGCGCAGGCGGCGGTAGCCGACCACGCGCTGGCGTTCGGGGTCGAACTCCGTCTCGATCTCGGCCCGGAGAGCGGCTTCCGGCAACCACTCGAAGCGCACCTCCGAGGCGGACCGGACGACCGCCTCGGCGCCGCTCCGGCCGGCCAGGTCGAGGGCCAGAAACAGCTCCGCCCGGTGAACCCCGCTGCCCGGCGCCAGGGTGACACCGGTGCCGCCCACCAACACCGCTCGAGGTTCGTTGGGTTCTCGGCGGCGCGCCAGACGATCCGGATAGGCGGCGAGGAGAGCACGTAGGAACGCCGGGTCGGAACTCTCTTGGGGTGCGCTGCGGCGGCCACCGGGTCCACCTTTGAGGACGGCCTTGGCGAGCTGGTCGCGCACCCGCAGCACATGTCTGGCGGCGCCATGTTCCCCGCCGGAGCCGGGTAGATACCCTCGCTCTTCGAATTTCTCCAGAGCCTGTATTCGGTCGAGCAGGTCCGACTCGTGGGCCGCCGCCGACCGGCCGACGGAACCGCCGCGGCGGAAGGGATCCCGCTCCGACAGCAGCGCCGCCGCCAGGGCGGCCCGCCGGCCGGCGCCGAGATCGTCGCCGGCCAGCACCAGGGCCGCCAGGCGCGGATGGAGAGGCAGGGCGGCCATCCGCCGGCCGAGAGCCGTGATGCCGGAGTTCGTGACGGCCCCCAGGTGGCGCAGCAGGGCCAGCGCCTGCTCCACGGCCCGCTTGCCCGGCGCCTCGAACCAGGCGAAGCGGAGGGGGTCCGGCTCTCCCCAGGCGAGGAGCTGAAGTACGGTTCCGGCAAGGTCGATGCGGCGGATCTCCGGCGCTTCCCGTTCCGTCAGGCGGCGGTGGTCGTGCTCCGTCCACAGGCGCAGGCAGCGGCCCGGCGCGAGGCGGCCGGCGCGGCCGGCGCGCTGCTCCGCAGAAGCCCGGCTGATGCGGGCGAGTTCCAGGCGGTCGAGGCCGCTGCCGGTGTCGAAGCGCATGCGGCGCATCCAGCCGCTGTCGACCACCGTGGTGATGCCCTCTACCGTCACCGAGGTCTCCGCGACGTTGGTCGCCAGCACCACCCGCCGCTGGGGACCGGTCTCTAAGGCCGTGTCTTGCCGGTCCGGCGGCAGATCGCCGTACAGCGCAACCACCGCGACCGTCGCCAGGTCGTCCAGATGTTCGGCCACGCGATGGATCTCCCCGACGCCGGGCAGAAACACCAGCACGTCGCCGGCGGTGTCTTCGAGGGCCCGGCGAGCGCCTCGCGCGGCGGCGCTTGCGATGTCCCAGGGCCGCGGGTCGAGATGGAAGGGCTCGTCGCCATATTCGACGGTCACCGGGTGGAGGAAGCCGCGACTCTCGATCACCGGGCAGTCGCCGAGGAAGGCCGCGATGGGAGCCGGATCGAGGGTGGCGGACATCACCACCAGCCGCAGATCCGGGCGCACTTCGCGCTGCACCCGCGCCGCCATGGCGAGGGCCAGGTCCGAGTCCAGCCGTCGCTCGTGAAACTCGTCGAACACCAGGGCTCCGACGCCTTCCAGGAAGGGGTCCTGCTGCAGCCGCCGGAGCACGATGCCCTCGGTCATCACCACCAGCTTCGAATCTTCCCGTGCGCGATGATCGAAGCGCACCCGATAGCCCACTTCGTGGCCCAGGGTCCAGCCCCGCTCGCCGGCGATTCTTCGGGCGGCGGCGCGGGCAGCGATCCGCCGCGGCTCGACCATCCACACGGCGCCCTCCAGCGATACGTCGTCGAGCAAGGCCGGCGGCACCCGGGTGGTCTTGCCGGCGCCGGTAGGGGCGCGCAGCACCGCCGAAGATGCTTCCTCCAAGGTTGCGGTCAGACGGGGGAGAACCTCGTCGATCGGCAGGGGAGCTGTAGGAGCCGGGGCCATCGACGGATGGTACCGGAGGCGGCGGCCTGAGCTACCGCCGCAGTTCTTTGCGGATCACCAGTTTGAGGCCGGACCAGACCTCGTCCACGGCGCACACCTTGACGTCCACCAGGCCCAGCGGCAGGGCCACTTCCCGCACCACGTCTTCGGTCATGTCCGTTTCCACCTTCGACGCCTTCTTGGGCCAGGACACCCAGATGCCGCCGTTCTGGCGAATGCGGCTCAGGCAGGCCGGTAGCCGGTCGGCCAGCCTGCGGCGCTCCATCACGAAGAGGTGCACTAGGTCCAGATCGCGCGACAGGCGGCTCAATATCCGCACCCTCAGGGGGAGCGGATCGAGCAGGCGGCGGTAGTGCGCCGGCGCGTAGAGGGCGGCCAGGCGGCAGCCGTCGGTGATGCCCAACTTCTTGGCGAGGGGAGTTCCGGAATATCCGGCGGGCATGGTGGCGATCCTCCGTGGAAACAACAGTCCTTCGGCGACGGGAGAACGGCAGCGACCGGCGCCCGTCGATCGAAGGAAGGGCGCCCGTCTTTGGTCTTCGTAGCGTTGGCGCCGCCTAGAGTAGCTCATTCACCGAGGCAGACGGACTCTCCGGCGGAGAATCGAGGACGAAGTTACGGCGGAGGTCCGAAGAACGGCGGATGGGTATGAGAGCCTTGTCCCGCCTCTCCGGTAAGTCGGCACCGAAGGGGTGAATCCGGACGCACAATCCGCAGGCAGACCCGAGAGGAGAGCAGCGATGTTTGATGTTTGGGGGGCGCTACGTCGTCGTGAAGCACAGCCTTGGACCTTCGGCGGTTTGATCCTGGGGCTGCTGTTGGCGGCGCTGTCCGTCGCGGCGGAGGACAACGGTCCACCAGCCGTCGGCGAGGGTCCCTACGATCGCCTGGTGCTGCGCGGCGTGATGGTGGTGGACGGCACCGGCGCGCCGCCCCAGGGACCGATGGATCTGGTGATCGAGGAGGACGAGATCGTCCGCATCGCCTACATCGGCGCGCCGGGTACCGAGATCGATCCGGCGCGCCGGCCGGAGGTGGGCGAGAACGGCCGCGAGATCGACCTCACCGGATCCTGGGTGCTGCCGGGCTTCGTGGATCTCTACGGCTACGCCGGCCGGAACCGCGACTACGCCTCCCGCCTGTGGCTCGCCCACGGCATCACCACCGTGCGGGAGCCGGTGTGCGAGCGGGGGATGGAGATCTGCAACGAGTGGCGCCGAGCGGCGGAGGAGCACAGCGTAGTGTCGCCGCGGGTCGTGCCCTGGCTGCACTTCGGTCTCGGCCGGCCGGGCCTCAAGGTTGCGGACGCGGACGACGCTCGGGCCTGGGTGCGGGAGGCCAAGGAACAGGGCGCCGCCGGCATCAAGTTCCGCGGCGAGAAGCCGGAGATCTTTGCCGCCGCCCTCGACGAAGCGGAGGATCTAGGCCTGCCCACCTCCTGCCACCACTCGCCGCTGTGGGTATCGCGCACCGACGTCCTGTTCACGGCGCGCCACGGCCTCGACCAGCTCGAACACTTCTACGGTCTGCCGGAAGCGCTGATCGAGGACACCACCCTGCCGGCCTACCCGGCGGACTACAACTACTTGGACGAACAGCATCGCTTCGCCACCCTCGGCCGGCTGTGGGGTCAGGCGACGCGTCCGGGGAGCGAGCGCTGGCAGCGGGTGATCGCCGAAATGGTCGAAGGCGGCGTCGCGATGGTGCCAACTCTTGCCCTCTACGAGGCCAACCGTGACCTGATGCGGGCGCGCCAAAAGGAGTGGCACGCGGAGTACACCCTGCCTTCCCTGTGGCAATCCTTCACCCCGAACCGCAGCTCGCACGCCGCCCACTTCTTCGCCTGGACTACCGAAGACGAGGTCGCCTGGCGCAAGGGTTATCGCCGCTGGATGCGCTTCCTGCGCGACTACGCCAACGCCGGCGGCCGGGTGGCGATCGGCACCGATGCCGGCTTCATGTACACCGTCTTCGGCTTCGCCTTCGTGCGCGAAATGGAACTGCTGCGCGAGGCCGGTTTCACGCCGCTCGAAATTCTCCGCGCCGCCACCCAAGAAGGCGCTGACGAACTGGGCCTCGCCGACCAGATCGGCACCATCGAGCCCGGCAAACGGGCGGACCTGGTGGTGGTGCCCGAGAATCCCGTGGCGGACTTCAAAGTGCTCTACGGCACCGGCACCCCACGGCTTCGGGACGACGGCACTCTCGAGAGGATCGGCGGCGTCACCTGGACGATCCGTGACGGCGTCCTCTACGACGCTCAAGCGCTGCGGCAGGAGGTCAGGCGAATGGTCAAAGCAGAGCAGGAACCGGCGGGGAAATAGGGCTCAGACGTTCCCTTCCGCGAAGGATTTCTCCGCCACCATCCCTCTAATCCGTAGAGCGGGTACTTTGGACCGGAGCAGGCTTCGGAGAAGGGGCGATGGCGATTCTTCATCTCGACGACAGGGCGTTGGTTCGGCGCATGATCGCCGGTGACGAGGCGGCCTTCGACGAATTCTTCGGCCATTACTTTCCTGGCCTCTACCGGTTCGCGCTGGCGCGCCTGGCCGGCGATGCCCAGGTCGCCGAAGAGGTGGCCCAGGGCGCGATCTGCCGCGCCATCCGAAAGCTCCCGACCTACCGCGGCGAAGCGGCGCTCTTCACCTGGCTGTGCACTTTCTGCCGGTACGAGATCAGCGACCAACGCCGCCGGGACGTACGGCGAGCCGAAGCGGTGGTGCCGATCGAGGACCTGCCGGAGATTCGAGCCGCACTCGAATCGATGGTCGCCTCGGACACGCCGGGGCCGGAAGCCGAGCTCCGGCGCAAGGAGGTCGCCCGCTGGGTGCAGGTCACCCTCGATCATCTGCCGCGGCGCTACGGGCAGGTTCTCACCTGGAAATACATGCAGGAGTTGTCCGTGGCGGAGATCGCCGGTCGCCTGGAGGTCGGGCCGAAGGCGGCGGAGTCGATGCTGACTCGTGCCCGTGCCTCCTTCCGCGACCATTTCGCTTCGCTTCACAAAGCGGCACAACTCGGAGAAGCGGCACCATGAAGCCTCACGAATCCGATCGCATTCCGTCCGAGGAAGATGAAGTCGCCCGGCTATTGAGCCTGGTGCCAGCGCCCGAACCGGTACCGGTCGAGGCCTTGGCGCGCAGTCGATCCCTCGCCCGCGAGGAGTGGCGGAGCGTTGTCCGCCGAGGGCGTCGCCGGCGCTGGGCTCTCGGCGCCGTCGCAGCGGCGGCGGTGGGGCTGGTCGCGAGCTGGTTCGCTTTCGATCCCTGGGGTTCGACCGCGCCGCGGCAGGTTGCCGTCGTCGAAGCGATCCACGGCGCGGTGACGTTGTCCCAGGGCGGGGAGCGCGCCGGCCGGCTGCTGCGGACGGGCGACGAACTCGATTCCCGAACGGTGCTCGAAACGGCGTCTGATGGCCGCGTCTCCCTACGTTGGGCGGACGGACAGTCGCTGCGGATGGATGTCGATTCGCTGGTTCACCTGGAGTCTCCTCGTCACCTACGACTGGCGCGCGGCGCGGTCTACTTCGATTCCGGCGAATTCTCCGCCGCCGCCGACCCTCGGCTGGAGATCCGTACCGACTACGGAACGGTGTGGGATATCGGTACCCAGTTCGAGGTGCGCGTTCGGAACCAGCGCTTGCGGGTGCGGGTGCGGGAAGGCTTGGTTCGGGTCGACCAGGGAAAACGCTCCCTGGAGGCCGGCATTGGGGAGGAATTGACCATCCACTCGAGCGGCGCCGTGAAGCGGAGTTCCGTCTCGCTGCACGGAGATCCGTGGAAATGGCACCTCGCCGTCTCCCCTCCCTTCGAACTCGAAGGCAGCACCCTGCGGCAGTTTCTCGGCTGGGCTGCTCGCGAGACCGGCTGGCGGATCGAGTTTTCGGATGCGGAGCTCGAACGCCGGGTGCTGGGCATCACGCTCCACGGTGATTTGACCGGTGTCACCGCCGAACAGGCGTTCCCGGCGGTTCTTGAAACCTGTGGCCTCGTCCATCGCGAGAGGGACGGAGTCGTTCGCATCGAATCCGGAGGCAGCCGATGATCAACTCTTCACGATTCAGTCTTCGACGCTCGACCTCGTTTATCCTCGCCGCCTGCGTAGTGTGGTCGATGGCCGCGGGCGCGGCGGCTCAGAGCCTCGACCGGGATCGCTATCTGTGCTGGCAGCTCGAAGAGGTGCTGGCGGATTTGCAGCAGCACGGTCTGCGGGTGATCTACAGCAGTGATCTGGTAGAGGGGGACATGCAGGTCACCGCGTCCCATCGCGCAGCGTCGCCGATGAGCGTTCTGCAGGAGATTCTGAAGCCCTTCGGACTGGCGGCCGAGGAGAGCGCCGCAGGGGTGGTGATGGTGGTGCGTCACCGGACCGCCGGCGGACACTCGACCGGATCGCGCCCGTTGCCTCGGCGCGGCAATGCAGGGGTCGAGGGGGTCCTGCCGGTGTGGCTCGAAAGTTCCGAACTGGTGGAGTGGAGTTTTCCAGCCACGGCATCCCAAGCGCCCCTCGATGCGGCGAGCCGCTATCTGGTGGTCCGGGTCGCCACCGAGCGGTTTGAGGACTGGCAGCGGGCGGCCTTCGAACTCAAGAACTTGATCCTCGACGGCCGAAGCCTGGCTCAGGGTGTCCGGGTCGCCCTCGCCGGCGACCGGGACGCCTTGGCCCGTCTCGTCTCCTTCGGCTTGGCTCCCTACGTCGATGCCTATGCCTATCGCGACCACGAGCCGGTTCCGGCGGCGGACGACACCGCCCGTCGCTGGTGGCGGGTCCGCTCCGCGCCCACCGAGGTTCTGTCGCGACTGCTCACCGGTGCGGAGCGTGGTGACGAGGTGGTGGTTCTGGAGGATCTGCGGCTGGATGACTTGCACCATGCCTTCTTGCTGGAGATTCAGAACACCGCCGCCGGGGTTCTATACGATCAGCCGGTGGTGGAGGGCATTGCGCAGAATCGGGTCCGATTCTTCCTCGATCCGGAAACTGACCATCGGTACCTGGCGCTCTACGCCGAAGGTGCCGAACAGATGCGTTTCGAGCTGCCGCAAGAGCACGCGGCACGCTTGTTGTTCCCGCGCGGTGCCGCCTTCGATTTCTGGAGTTCCGGAGGCCATTCGGTTCTTCAGGTCGACGGCACGTCTCCCTACTATCTGTTCGAGCTGGAGGTCCAGGGGCCGGGAGCCGCCAACTTCGATGTCGAGGTGAGCGACACCGGTATCGTCGATCCCTACGAAGAGGTGGTCAAGAATCAGGTGTTTCGGGAGCGCCAGCTCAACCGCTTCGAGTCCCTGGACGTGATGGAGTACATCAGCGGTCTGGTCCATCTGCCGGGGGCCGACCGGTATCAGTGGACCCACCGCATCCTGCAGCGCAAGGGCCGCCTGACGGACTACCACCACCTGGCGTACTCCATCAACGGCGTTCCCTACCCGGAGAAGAAACTGCTCAAGGGGCGGTTGTTTCGCAGCGAGGCGCTGATCCAACTCAATCCGCTGGATGTCGAACTCGACGAGACCTACGAGTATCGGTACCTGGGAGAAGAGACCATCGCCGGCCGGGCGGCCTACAGGATCGGTTTCCGGCCGCTGCGGGAGGGCTCCCCGGACGACGGAACCTTCGTCCGGGGAGAGGTGTGGCTCGATCGGCGCAACCACGCGCATCACCGATTGCGGACCATCCAGAAGGGCATCGACGGCACCTTCATCAACCAGGATCGAACGTACTCCTACGAGTGGATTGCCAGTGCCGGCCAGTGTTGGTGGGATTGGACGAAACGCCGCGGCACCCTGACCGGGGTGAGCTATGGAACGCTCTACAGCAGCGAGACGGAAACCCGGCGCGTTGA
Organism: Acidobacteriota bacterium; assembly: GCA_039030395.1. NCBI lineage: Bacteria > Pseudomonadati > Acidobacteriota > Acidobacteriota bacterium. Next base: position 67,337 of record JBCCEF010000012.1, on the reverse strand, counting down.
CTTCAAGTACAACCGGCCGGACATCGAGCAGGTAGCGCAAGAAGCCTACGCCAGCGACATCATGATCCACGTCGAGACGCCGCCGGAGGGCCATCGCTGGCTGGTCAAGACGAAGGACGGCAAGCGGCGTTTGGAGCCCTTGGCCGCGCGGCAGGATGGCGGGACCGCGAGGGCGCTGCCGAGCGCTCGATCCGAGGCGACGGGGGATGCCGCGGCTGGCGAGGAGGTCTCCGCGGCCGGCGAGGCGGCGACGGACGAGGATGCCGCCGGGAATTACGGCGAGCGGACCCTGGCCGACATCCACGCCTACTCCACCCGCACCCGTTTTTCGCTCTTCGGCTTCAACTCCGACGACGAGGAGGCGGACCTCTTCCCGGGCATCACCATCTCCGACCAGGACTTCCTGAATCGGGGATACCAGGCGTTCGTGAGCTTCTTTCTGGAGGACGCCTTCGTCGGTTTGAGCGTGCCGCGCTTCCTGCGCGACGACTGGACGTTGTCGGCGCTGCTGTTCGTGCCCTACCAGGCCGACGAGCGCGGCGGCTCGGTGGAGACCCCGGGTGGGCTGGTCGATACGTCTCTCGAAATTCGCCAGGAGGCCTTCTCGCTGAGCCTGGGAATGCCCCTGGGCAAGCGCACCTCCCTCAACACCATCTATACGCTGCGCAATCTCACCTTCGGCGAGGGCGATTCGACCAGCGAGCGGTTCGTTTTGCCGACGGACACCCTGGAACATACCTGGGACCTGGCGCTGACCTACCGCTGGCGCAACTACAGCACGCAGGTCGGCGTGGAGTACGGCCTGCGCGACGACTGGACGGCCTGGGGTGTGGACGGTGGTGAACCGCTCAACGACAGCTACAGCGGGGTACGTTCGAGCGTGGGAGGTTTCTGGCGGGCCGGTGAATCGAACAGCCTGAGCGCCGCGGTGGGGCACTGGAAGGGCTGGCGTCTGGACCGCATCTCGCGCCTGTCCAACAACTTGGGGCGCGGCAGCCTGACCGGCTTCGGCTATGTCGAGGGCGCCGATGAGGCGGTGGTGGCGAGCGTCGGCTGGGGCTCGCGTCTGTGGAAGACTCCGATCAACCTGCGCCTCGATCAAACCTTCCGCTGGTTGGAGGAGACGCGGCGGAGCGTGGGATCGATCCGCGATACGAGGCTCTTCTTCCGCTTCTTGGTCAACGGACCCTTCCGCCTGGATATCTGGCCATCAATCCGCCTCACCCTCGACTCGACGGACGAAGACGAGGTCGGGGATGTGCGTTACGGACTCTCCCTCAGGCGCCGTATCTAGCAGGTCGCTGAAAAGGCTTTCGGCCTATGATTTCAGCTGCCCTGCTAGCTTTCTTGGTCAGGGGGGCTGGCGCCCCCCTCGCCCGAAATGCCTAGCATTTACGGGCTCACCCCCATCTTCGGCGGCGAAGCCGCCGCCTCGCCCTTTGGGCTCGGAGCAGGGTGCTGAAAATTTGCTCAGCACCCTGCGAGCCGGCCTTCTCACCACAGAAAGGCATACCCCAGCTTGACGAAAAACGTCCGGCTCCGCTGGGTCAGGTCGAAGCTCTCATCCCCCTGGTAGTTGTCCGAATAGCCGGCGAGGAAGACGGTGCGGGCGTTCAGTTTGTAGGAGAACAGGAGCTGGGTGAAGAGATCCTGTTCTTCCGGCGCGATGCCGGCGTTGGCCGGGCTGTAGAGCTCCGGCCGGCGGCTGATGTCGCGGTACTGGAGGATGGTGCGCAGGAAGGCGCGGCGGGTGAAGAAGTAGGTCACCCGGCCCTGGCTCAAGTTGGCGGTCAGGAAGCGGCCGCCGGGGACGGACAGCTCCTGCCACTCGTGCTGCACTTCGCCGGTGGTGCGGCGGCCGATCTTGAAGGACACCTTGGGCCGCACGAGGGCGACATCCGCCTGCCGCACGTTGGTGAAGTCGATCACCTCGCCGCCGCGCAGGAAGAGTTCCAGGGTCAAGTCGCCGGTGGGGCGGACGGCGGTGGTCAGGTCCGCTCGGAAGTTGTCGAAAGTGGAGCCCAGGAAGCTCTCTTCGTTGGGCCGGAGGCCGAGGCGGGCGAAACTCTGTAGCGGTCCCTCGTAGATCAGTTCAAGGTTGCCGCCCTGCTCGATCAGGTCACCGTCCAGGTCTTCTAGCCGCACGGCGTTGGCGACCACCGCCAGGCGGCTGTACCAGGAGTCCGCCTCGCCCCAGAAGTTGCGCTGCGCGAAGCCGAAGGTCTGCTCGAACCCGACCCGCGGGATGAAGCCGGTGTCGGCCCGGAAGTCGTCCCCCCGGCGGCTGTGGAAGAGCTGGAAGAACCAGTCGCCGGTCGAGCGGGTCAGGTCCGCCCGGTAGGCGAGGTCGTCGAAGGAGCCGGTCGGCTGGCCGTTGGCGACGGCGACGGCGTCCGGATACTCGGTGCGCGACTCGAGAATCTGGAAGCGCAGGGTGTCCGAATCGGTCAGCCGCAGGCTGCCGTCGACGCCGTAGACATCGTTCGAGTAGCCGTCGCCGTCGCGGCCGGTGTAGAGGAAGCCGAGGGTGGAGGTTTCCCCGATGTCCCGGCGGTAGCGCAGCACGCCGGTAGTCACCTCGTCGTCCAAGAACGCGAAGCTCGAAGACTCGGGCCCGGGAAAGAGCAGGTTGGTGATGCGGTCCTGGGTGACCAGCACGCCGAAGGCGTTTTTGCCCTGCTTACCGGTCAGCCGCAGGCCGCCCTCAGGGTCCGCGATAGTGCGGGTGAAGACGGCAGTGAAGGGGGTGGAAAAGTAGTCCGCTCCCTCCAGGAAGAACGGCCGTTTCTCCGGAAAGAAGAGGGCGAAGCGCTCGTTGACGTCGAGCTGGGCGACGTCCGCCTCGACCTGCGAGAAATCCGGATTGACGGTGGCGTGAAGCGAGATGTTCGAGGTGATGCCCCAGCGCGCCGTCAAGCCGGCGTCGAACTCGTCGTCGCCGTTCTCCAGGGGCTCGCCAAGGGAGGCCCGGCTGTCGGTGCGGCGGCCGGTGAGGGTGGGAGTCAGCTCCAGGTTGTAGCCGGTGTCCAGATCCTGGAAGCCGGTGATCGAACTGTACTTGCAGATGCGGCAGTCGCGGTCGCGGTCATTGCGCACGGACTTGAGTTCGTGCAGCACCGAACGCGGGTAGTTGCGGTAGGCGAGGAAGCCCCAGGTCTGGGGGCCCTGGGCGCGCGGAAAGCGAAGCTGCTTGAAGGGGATTGCCAGCTCCACCTCGTAGCCGGTGGGGGTCAAGCGGCCGGCGGAGGTCCAGATGGCGTCCCAGGAAAAGTCCTCACTGCCGTCGACATCCGAGAGTTGGGCGTCTACCTGGACGCCGAGAGGGTTGACCTGGAAGCGATAGGCCCGGCGGCGGTCGTCGAAGGTGTCGATCTCGAAGCCGACGGCGTCGTCCCGCAGGGTGGAGTCGCGGTCTGCCAGGTGGGCGCGGATGGCGGCCGGCTGCGCGTCCGCCGCCCGGAAGGCGACGTAGAGCAGCTCCTGGTCGAAGGTGAGGAACACCTCCGTGTCCACCGGCGCTGCGGCGTTGTCTACCGGGAACCACTCCCAGGGGATCGAGAGCACACTGGCGCCGGCCCACTCGGATGTGCCGATGACGCCATCCACCGCGATACCGGAGACCGGCCGCACCTCGGTGGTGACGGCCCTCGCAGCGTCCGCCCGGCCTGCGTCCGGCTGAGCCCCGACAGGTCCCGCCACGGTCGCGAGGACGAGGACGACAGCGAGGAGGAGGTAGGTGGGTATTCGGATCATGGGCTCTCTCCAGTACCGCGCAGGTGCGCCGCCCGTCGCGACGGCGTCGAGGGCGACATCAGGGAAGGCGGCGGAGCAGGTGGTGCGCCATCACCGCTAGGTGCGGTGCGTGGTGCATGCTGTCGTGATCGCCCGGCACGATGACCGTCTCGGTGCCGAGGCGACCGAGTTCGATCCACGGCAGCTCCGGTCGCGGCGGATCGACGGGGCGGCGTTCGGCGGCGCGGAAGAAGAGGATGCGCAGGTCCGCCGGCTCCGGTCGGTAGGCGTACATCGCCTCGACGTTGGCTTCGAGCACTCGCGCCAGGCGCAGGGCTTCGCCGGCGTCGAAGCGGTCGCTCTCGCCGGCGTCGGCGACGGCCTGTGCGGCCCGCGCGAAGCGCTCGTCGAGGGAGCCGTCGCCGAGCACCTTGTCGTCCAGCTCCAGGCCCGTGCGGTCCCGCACCACCAGCCACAGGGGATCGGCGTTTGATTCCCGCGCCGGCATCTGGTCGAGAACCGGCGAGTCCATCAGAACGAGGCGCTCGACCTTCTCGCCGGCCGCTAGAAGCTGCCGCGCCATTTCGAAGGCCACCACACCGCCCATCGACGCCCCGCCCAGCAGGTAGGGACCCTTCCCTTGCTCGGCCCGCATCAGGTCCAGGTAGTGGCCGGCCATCGCGGCGAGGGAGCGGTGCGGTTCCTCGCCGCTTTCCAGGCCGCGGGAGCGCAGCGCGAAGAGCGTTCGCCGTCCTTCCAGCTCGGCGGCCAGCTCCCGGAAGGTGAAGACGTGGCCGCCCACCGCGTGTACCAAGAAGAGCGGCTGCCGGCCGGCGGCGCGCTGGCGGGTCATCGGCACCAGGCAGGACGGTGGCGGTGCGGCGGTGCCGTTCGCCCCGCCTTCAGGCCGCGCCTTGGCCGCCACGGCGGCGACGGTGGAGGCTTCCAGGAGCAGGGCCGCCGACAATTCCACCTCGAGCTTGCGGCCGACGAGGGTGCGTAGCTGCACCCCCAGCAGAGAGCTCCCGCCGAGATCGAAGAAGTCGTCGTGGCGGCTCACCTCGGCAAGGCCGAGAATTTCCCGGAAGGCGGCGGCGACAGCGTTTTCTGCCTCGCCCTGCGGTTCCTCGAAGGACCGGCCGGCGGGTTCGTCTTGCGGTGTGGGCAGCGCCTCGGCGCCGTCCACCCAGTAGCGCCGCCGCTCGAAGGGATAGGTGGGGAGCGGAATCCGCCGCCGGTGCTGACCCGCCCAGAAGCTTTGCCAATCGAGCGGGACGCCGCGGGTCCACAGCCGGCCGTTGGCTTCCAGCACCGATTCGAGATCGTCCGTCGGCCGGGCCGGACCGGGCAGGCTCGAAACGATGTCCACGGCTTCCGGCGCCCGCGAGTGCTGCTTCGCCAACCGGGACAGGGTGTTTCCCGGGCCGACCTCGAAGAGCACCCCCGGCTGTTCCTCGAGCAGGGTTCTGAGGCCGGCTTCGTAGTGCACCGCCGAGCGCAGGTGGCGCGCCCAGTATTGTGGATCCGTCGCTTCCCGGTCGGTGATCCAGGTGCCGGTAGAGTTCGACACGAAAGGAATGCGCGGCGCCCGCCGGGGCGTTTCCGCTACCCGCGTGGCGAAAGTGTCGAGGATTGGATCCATCATCGCCGAGTGGAAGGCGTGGGAGGTGTGGAGGCGGGTCGGTTCGAGGCCCTTTTCCTCCAGGCGAGCGGCCAACGCCTCAATCGCCGGTGCCGGTCCCGACACGACGCACGAACGCTCGCCATTGACCGCCGCCAGGGAGATCTCCGTTTCCTCCTGCAGGATGTCTTCGGTCTCCTCCTGGGACAGCGCCAGGGCGAGCATGTCGCCGTTCGGCAGCCCGGCCATCAGGCGGCCGCGGGCGGCCACCAGGCGCAGGGCATCCGCCGTCGAAAACACCCCTGCCAGGCAGGCGGCGGTGTATTCGCCGAGGGAGTGGCCGATCATCGCCCAGGGAGTGACCCCCCAATCCATCCACAGCCGGGCCAGGGCGTGCTCGACGGCGAACAGCACCGGCTGGGTGACGGCGGTGTTCCGGAGGCGCTTGGCGGCTTCGTCGTGGCCGCCCACCGGCAGCAGCACTTCCCGCGGATCGAAGCCGAGGTCTTCGCGCAGAATCTCCGAGGCCTCGTCGATGCGCCGGCGGAAACGTTCTTCGACGGCGTAGAGTTCGGCGGCCATACCCGGGTACTGGGTGCCTTGGCCGGGGAACAGGAAAGCCACCGGCGGCCGGCCGCCTTCGGTGCGCAGAATCGGTAGCGGCGATTCGGAACGCAGGGCGGCGATGGCTCCGGACACGTCCTTTGCCACCACCGATCGGCGGAAGGGAAAGAACTCACGGCCGACGGACAGGGTGAAGGAAGCATCGGCGAGGAGGTTGCCGGCCGGTTTCGAGGAAGTGGTTTCGAGATGGTCCGCCAGGCGCTTGCCGGCGGCGTCCAGGGCGGCGGGGCTATGGGCCGAAAGCAGCAGTAGGTGAGCCGGCCGAAGTTCTTCGGAGGGCGATTCCGAGGGCGCGAGGGGCGCTTCTTCGAGGATGACGTGGGCGTTGGTTCCGCCGATGCCGAAGGAACTCACGCCGGCCCGTCGCGGCGTCTCACCGGATCGCCATGGGGTGCGCTCGGTGGTGATTTTGAAGGGCGTACCGTCGAAGGCAATCTCCGGGTTGGGCTGCTCGAAGTGGAGGCTCGGCGGCACCTCGCCCTCGCGCAGGGCCAGCACCGCCTTGATCAAACCGGTGATGCCGGCGGCGGCATCGAGGTGGCCGATATTGGTCTTGATCGACCCCAATTCGCAGGAAGCCGGCGGCAGGCCCGCTCCGAAGGCTTCGGTCAGGGCGGCGACTTCGATGGGGTCGCCCATCGGCGTGGCGGTGCCGTGGGCCTCGACGTAGCCGATGGTCCCCGGTTCGACGTTGGCGTCCGCTAGGGCAGCGCGGATCACCGCCACCTGACCGGCGACCGATGGAGCGGTGAAGCCGACCTTGTCGGAGCCGTCGTTGTTGAGGGCGGAACCCTTGATGACGGCGTGGATGGTGTCGCCGTCGGCGAGAGCGTCGTCCAGCCGCTTGAGGGCGACCACTCCGAGACCGCTGCCGCCCACCACGCCGGCGGCCGCGGCGTCGAAGGCGCGGGTGTGGCCGTCCGGCGAGTCGATGCCGCCGTCGATGTAAAGGTAGCCCTGCTTTTCGTGTAGCTGCACTGAGACACCGCCGGCCAAGGCGATGTCGCAGTCGCCGTTGAGCAGAGCGAGGCGCGCCAGGTGGACCGTCACCAGCGAGGTGGAGCAGGCCGTCTGCACGTCGAGACTCGGCCCGCGCAGATCGAGTTCGTAGGACACCCGCGTCGGCAGGTAGTCGGCGCGGTTGGCGAGGCCGATCTGGAAATTGCCGACGGCGGCCATCATCTCGCGGTCCTGTTTGAGGGCGTGGCCGTAGCCGTTCTCGCTGGCGCCGGCGAAGACCCCCACCCGGCCGGTGCCGGCGGCCGCCGGCGGATAGCCCGCCGCTTCCAGCGCTTGCCAGGCGGCTTCCAGGAACAGGCGGTGCTGCGGGTCGAGAACCTGCGCTTCCCGCGGCGTCATGCCGAAGAAGGCGGCGTCGAACATCTCCGGTTCTTCGAGAGCACCGCGGGCGCGGACGAACAGGGGGTCCGTCAGGTCGCGGGGGTCCGCCCCGGCGGCCAGCAGCTCCTCGTCGGTGAACTCCCGCACGCCCTCGCGGCCGGCGACGAGCATCCGCCACAGCTCTGCCGGATCGGCGGCTCCGGGGAAGCGGCCGGCCAGACCGACGACGGCGACCTCGCGGCTCGGCGCCTCGGCCGGTGGTGGGGCGGCGACGCCTGGCGGCGCTTCCCGCGCCTCCGCCCGCAGCTCGTCTTCGTCCACGTAGACCTCGGACTCCAATTCGACGCCGAGTTCTTCCGCCAGGGCCGCCGCCAGATCGTCGACGGTAGGATGGCGGAAGAGGGTGAGCATGGGGATCTCGATCTCGAAAATCTCCTGCAACCGCACGTGGACCTCGGCCAGGGTCAGGGAGTTGCCGCCCTGGTCGAAGAAGCTGACCTCCGGATCGATTTCGTCGACATCCAGGATCTTGCGCCACACCGCCGCGATGCGTTCCGCCGGGTGCACCCGCCGCGCCCGGACGTTGGTGGGGCGCTGCGGCGGAGTGGTCTCCGCCGCGGATTCCGCCGGGGGTTCGGTGGCCGGGCGGGAAGGTCCCGGCAGCGGTAGGGCCTTGCGGTCGAGCTTGCCGGTGGCGGACTGCGGCCACTGATCCACTACCACCCAGTCCATCGGCACCATGTAGGTCGGCAGATTCGCTTCCGCCAGTTCGTGGAGTTCCGCCAGCGACGGCGGTTCGGCGGCGCTCTCGGGCCGCACGTAGACCGCCAGGCGCTGGTTGCCGGGGGAATCCTCACGCACCAAGGCCACCGCCTCGGCAACCCTGACGTGTTCCTTCAGCACCGCTTCGATCTCGCCCAGTTCGATGCGGAAACCGCGCAGTTTGACCTGGGTATCGCTGCGGCCGAGGAACTCGAGGATGCCCGTCGGGTGGTAGCGGGCGAGGTCGCCGGTGCGGTACAGCCGATTGCCGGCTTCACCGCCGGCGAGCGGCGCCGGCGCGGTGGGGGAGGCGGTCCACGGGTCCGGCAGGTACTGCGCGGCGGTGAGATGCGGTGCCCGGGCGTAACCCATCGAAAGACAGGGGCCGGAGATATAGAGATCCCCCGGCACGCCGATCGGACAGGGCCGGAAGCGGCGGTCGAGCACGTGGTAGCGGGCGTTGGCGATCGGCCGGCCGTAGGGAATCGAGGGCCAGTCCGGATTGACCTCTTCGATGGGATGAAAGTTGGACCAGACGGTGGCTTCCGTCGCGCCGCCGAGGCTGATCACCCGGGCCGCCGGAAAGGCTTCTCGCACCGTGTCCGGCAGGGTGGTGGGAATCCAGTCGCCAGAAAGGAACACCAGCCGCAGGGCCGGGGTGGCGAGCGGCTGGGCCTGCATGTAGGGCACCAGTTGCTGGAGCGCCGCCGGCGCCGAATCCCAGAAGGTGATGCCCTCGTCTTGCATGATCTTGAGCAGGTTTTGCGGGTCGACCCGCTCCTCGTCGAGGGCGAGGCGGATGGTGCCGCCGGCCGCCAGGGTGCCGAAAATGTCGTAGACCGACAGATCGAAGGACAGAGCGGTGATGAACAGCAACTTGTCCGCCGGCCCCACGTCGTAGGTGTTGTTGACCCAGCGCACCAGGTTGATCGCCGCCCGGTGCCGCACCACCACCCCCTTCGGCTTTCCCGTCGAGCCGGAGGTGAAGATGATGTAGGCGATGTCCTCGGCGTCCGTCAGCGGTTCGAGCGCCTCCGTCGAGGCCAACGGGTCGGGCCGGCTGACGGTGACTTCCGGTGGCACTTCACCGGCGATGTCCTCGCCGCCGAGGAGCACCGCTGCGAGGGCGTGGGCCGTCGGATGGAGTTCTCCCGGGGCGGCGACCTCCACCAGCCGGTCGAGGGTCGCCGCCTCGGCCACACAGTGCCGAATCTCATCCGCCTCCACGATCCAGCGGATGCGCTCGGCGGGCCACAGCGACTCCAGCGGCACATACACGCCGCCGGCCTGGAGAATGCCGAGGACCGCTTCGATCATGCGCGGCGAGCGCTCGAGATGGACTCCCACCAGCACTCCCGGCCCCACCCCCAGGGAGCGCAGATGGCGCGCCAGGCGGCGGGAACCGGCCGCCAACTCGCCGTAACGCACCACCTGATCGCCGCAGACGATGGCCGTTGCTTCCGGCGTCTGCGCCGCACGCCGCTCGAAGTCGCCGTGGAGAAGCCCGTCGGCGAGGCCCTCCGGCAGTAGGGTGTCGTTCCACTCGTAGAGGATTTGGTGGCGGCCACCGGCATCGAGTACCGGCAGATCGCGCACCAGGGCATCGGGCGTTTCCAAGGCCGCCGTCAGGAGAGCTTCGTAGCCGGTCAGTAGGCGCCCGATGGTGCTGCGGTCGTAGAGATCCGTGGCGTAGTCCGCCCGCACGGCGAGTCGCTCGCCGCGGATCACCGCGGTGAGGGCCAGGTCGTATTTGGCGCGCGCCGTGAAGACCGGCAGGACTTCTGCTTTGAGCCCCGGCAGGGCCGGCCGGCGGGGCTCGTCGTCGATCAGGAACATCACCTGGAGCAGCGGGTTGTGGCTCGGATCGCGGTCCGGCGCCAGCTTCGAGACGAGTTGATCGAAGGGCACATCCTGCTGGCTGTAAACGTCCAGGGCGACCTCGCGCACCCGTGCGAGGAGTTGAGCGAAGGGTTCGCGGCCCACCGGCCGCAGACGCAGCGGCAGGGTGTTGGCGAAAAAGCCGATCAGGCCGCCGAGTTCATCCTGCTCGCGGTTCGCTAGCGGCGTGCCGACCACCAGGTCGTCCTTGCCGGTGTAGTGGTGCAGCACCGCCGCGAAGGCGGTGAAGAGCACCATGAAGCGGGTCAATCCGCGCTCCGTGGCAAAGGCCTGAACGCGTTGCCCAAGGCCATTCGGCAGCGCCCGCTCGAGCACCGCCCCGCGGTGACTCTGGACCGCTGGCCGGGGGCGGTCCGTCGGCAGTTCGAGCAGCCGGGGAACGTTCTCGAGGCGATCGCGCCAGGCCTCGACCCGCTGGTCGAGGGCCTCGTCGACGAGGTTCTCCCGCTGCCAGACGGCGTAGTCGCCGTACTGGATGGCCAGCTCCGGCAGGTCGCCGTGGCGGCCTTCGAGGAGGGCGGCATAGAGGATCTCCAGCTCTCGGAACAGGACCCCCATGGACCAGCCGTCGGCGACGATGTGGTGCACCGTCAAGGCGAAAACGTGGTCGTCGTCGTCGAACTCGATCAAGCGGGCGCGGATCAGCGGACCCACGCCGAGATCGAAGGGCACCGACGCCTCCTGCCGGATGTGCCCGCGCAGCGCATGGTCCGCTTCGCCCGCGGCGAGGCCGGAGAGATCCACCCGCCGCACGGTGATGCGGGCTGCGGGGTGGACCACCTGCTGGAGTACGCCGTCTTCCCGCAGGAACGTGGTGCGCAGCGCCTCGTGGCGGTGCACCACCGCCGTCAACGCCTGGAGCAGCAGTTCCGGTTCGAGGGTTCCCCGCAAGCGGTAGGCGACGGGGATGTTGAACAGTGCGCTGGGACCGGTGAAGCGCTCCAGAAACCACAAGCGCTCCTGGGCGTAGGTCGCCGGAAAGAGAAAGACCTCTTCCTCCGCCTCGGCGGCGACCTCCGCCGGATGCTGAACGTCCTCAGTCACCATCGGAGGACGTCCTCAGGATCTTGCGGCGGCCGGCGCGGGAAGCGCGCTGGATGGTCGGCTGCGGCGGCGCCGCGGCCGCAGCGGCGTCGCCGACGGCGGCCTGCGCCTCTTCGATGGCCGCCGCCAGGGCTTCGACGGTCGGCCGCTGGAAGACCGTGTGCAGCCGCAGGGAGACGCCGAGATCGTCGCGCACCCGGCTGACCAGGCGGGTCGCCAGCAGCGAGTGGCCGCCGAGGGCGAAGAAATCGTCCCGCACCCCAATCCGCGGGCGCTTGAGGAGGTCCTGCCAGATGTTGACCAGGCTCTCCTCCAGCGGCTTGCGCGGCGCCACCGTCTCGTGGTCTCCGGGTACCGCGGCGGACGGCTCCGGCAGGGCGGAGCGGTCGATCTTGCCGCGGGAGCTCAGCGGCAGCTCATCGAGGGCGGTGATGCTGGTCGGCAACATATAGCGGGGTAGACGTTGGAGCAGGCGGCTGCGCAGGGCGCCGGTGTCGAACCCTTCGGCCTCGCCTGCCGCCGGCACCACGTAGGCCGCCAGGTGCTCCCGGTCGCGCAGCATCACCGCCGCCCGCGCCACCTGCGGCGCGGCGTGCAGCTCCGCCTCGATCTCGCCCAGCTCGATGCGGAAGCCGCGCAGCTTGATCTGACCGTCCCGGCGACCGATGAAGTCGACGAGGCCGTCCGGCCGCCAGCAGGCCAGGTCACCGGTGCGGTAGAGGCGGCTGCCGGCCTCGTCCCTTTCGCCGGCGAAGGGACTGGGCACGAAGGCAGCGGCGGTCATCGCCGGCCGGCGCCAGTAGCCGCGGGCCAGGCCGTCGCCGCCGATATACAGATCGCCGGCCACCCCTTCCGGTACCGGCTGCATGGATTCGTCGAGGATGTACACCTGGGTACGGGCGATCGGCCGTCCGATGGGCACGGCGCGGTCCGCCTCCACCGCCGCCTCCGGCGGGATCCGGTGGCAGGTGGTGAAGGTGGTGTTCTCGGTCGGTCCGTAGGCGTGGACCAGGACCGTCGAAGCCAAGTCGGCGCGAGCCGCGGCCATCGCCGCCGGCGGCATCGCCTCGCCGCCGGTCAGCAATCGCTCGAGGTGCGCGAGGTCCTCGAGCTGTCCTTCGACCATCTGCTGGAAAAGGCCGGTGGTCAGAAAAAGGGTCGTCACGCGGTGGCGGGTCAGGCAGGCGCCGAGTTCGTCGAGGCCGAGCATGCCGGCCGGCGCCACGGCGAGGCGGCCGCCGTTCGCCAGGGCGCCCCAGATCTCGAAGGTCGAGGCGTCGAAGGCCGCCGGCGCTGCCAGCAGGTAGGTCTGCTGCGGCCCGAAGGAAGCGTAGCGGCCGTCCCGCACCAGGCGCACGATGCCCCGATGGGGCACGGCGACGCCCTTCGGCCGCCCCGTCGAGCCGGAGGTGAACATGATGTAGGCCAGGCGGTCGCCGCCCGGGTGCGAGACCTCCTCGGCCGCCGGCGGCGGCTCGCCGTCCGATGCGGAGATGGTGGGACAGAGAACCGTCTCGACTCCGGCCGGCAGGCGGCCGGTCGAGCCTTCCTTGGCGATCACCCGCGGCGCGCCGGTGTCCTCCAGGATCATCGCCTGGCGCTCCCGCGGGAACTCCGGATCGATGGGTACGTAGCCACCACCGGCCATCAGCACCGCCAGCAGCGAGACCACCAGCTCCGGCGAGCGCTCCAGGCACACTCCGATGCGGGTCTCCGGCGCCAAGGTGCCAGTCTCCGGATCGACGAGGCGCGTCGCCAGGGCAGCCCCATGGGCGACCAGTTCGCCGTAGGTCAGCGTGCCGCCGTCCCACACCAGGGCCTCCGCCTGCGGCCGGCGCCGGGCCTGCTCGACGACCAGCGCGTGGAGGCTGATATCGGGACCGTCGGCGGTCGCCGTCTCACGGTCCCGCGCCGCGCCGCTCCAGTCGGTCAGGATCTGCCGCCGGTCCTGGGGCGACATCAGGGCGAGCTGGGAGAGCGGCTGCCGGGGTTCGCGGATCGCCTGGTCGAGCAGGCGGACCAAATGATCGGCCAGGCGCTCAACGGTTGAGGCATCGAACAGGTCGCGGTCGTAGCTGAAGTTCAGGTCGAGGCCGCCGTCGTCCCGCTCGCCGGCGAAGAGGGTGAGTTCGAAGTGCGCCTCGTGGCGCTCGACGGGCTGGGCGGTGACCTCGCAGCCAGCGAGCTGGGGGGTCTCCTCGCCGGGGGTGGCGAGGGCGAGGGTGGCCTGGAAGAGCGGCGACTGGGCGAGGTTGCGATCCGGCGCCAGCAGCTCGACGAGCTGCTCGAAGGGCATCTCCTGGTGGCCGAAGGCCGCCAGGGTGGTGGCCCGAGTGCTGGCGAGGAGACCTTCGAAGGTCGGGTTACCGCCCAGCCGGGTGCGAAGCGCCAGGGTGTTGACGAAGAAGCCGATCACGTCCTCCACTTCTTGGCGCGGCCGGCCGGCGACGGGGGTACCCACCACCACGTCGTCCTGATGGGCCCACCGGCCGAGGAGGGCGGAGAAGGCCGCCAGCAGGGCCATGAACAAGGTGGCGTTCTGCCGCCGCGCCTGGGCGCGCACTGCATCGGCCGCCTCCGGCGGCAGGTGCGAGACCACCCGCGCTCCGGCCAGGCTGCGCATTTCCTGGCGCGGCCGGTCGGTGGGAACCTCCAGCGTCGCCGGCGCTCCTTCCAGGTGGCGCCGCCAGAAGGTCGCTAGACGCTCAAAGGAGTCGCCGTCGAGGCGCCGGCGCTGCCAAACGGCGAAGTCGCCGTACTGCGCCGGCAGTGGGACCAGGCCAGCGCTTTGGCCGTTGCGCCGCGCCGCGTAGTGGGTCCCCAGTTCGCTGGCGAAGTTGGGCATCGACCAGCCGTCCGAGGCGATGTGGTGGAACACCAGCACCAGGGTGTGAAGGCCGTCCCCTTCGGCGAGCAGGCTGGCCCGCAGGAGCGGCGGTTGGGACAGATCGAAGGGCGCTTCGATGAGTTCGCGCATCACCCGCGAGCGGTCCGCGGGCCGCAGATCCAGCCTGCGGATCTGGACCGGCACTTCGTTCATCGGCACGACCCGCTGGCGTGGCCCGTCGTCGGTCTCCACGAACACCGTGCGCAGAGCTTCGTGGCGCTCGATCACATCCGCCAGGGCGGCGCGTAGGGCCTGTTTGTCGAGCGCTCCGCGGCAGGCAAAGGCGCGGGCGATGTGGTAGGTCGACCGGCGCTCGATGAGCTGATCGACAAACCACAGGCGCTCCTGGGAGAAGGACAGCGGCAGTCCGTCCTGCCGCTCCTCGACGGGGAGCGGACGAATCGGCTCGGCCGCCTCGCCGCTCGCCAGCCCTTCGGCGATGTGCTCCGCCAGGCGGGCGACGGTGCGGTTCTCGAACAGCACCGGCAGTTCGAGGTCCATGCCGAAGGCGTCGCCCACCCGGGCGGCGGCCTTGGCGGCCAGCAGCGAGTGGCCGCCGAGGGCGAAGAAGTCGTCGTGGACGCTGAGGGCGCCGGCCGACGGCAGGCCCAGCACCTCGGCCCAGATCTCGGCGATCAGGCGCTCTCCGGGGTCTCGCGGGGCGATCCGCTCGCCCTCCCGAGCGGTGCGCACGGCGAGGCCCGAGGCCCGTTCGGCCAGGGCTTTCCGATCGACCTTGCCGTTGGGCGTCTGGGGAAGTTCCGGCACCACCGTGATGGTCTCGGGCACCATGTAGCCCGGAAGCTGAGCGGTGAGATGTTCCGTCAGAGCGCCGGCCAGGGCGTCGCTGCCGCCCTCCGAGCCTTCGTTCTTCGAGAAAGCCTCGCTCAGGACGAAGGCCGCCAGGCCGGCCGCCTGCCGGCCGGCGACGGTGATCGGCACCACCACCGCCCGGCGCACCTTGGGGTGCTCCTCGAGCTGGCTCTCGATTTCCCCGAGTTCGATGCGCAGGCCGCGCACCTGCACCTGGTTGTCGATGCGGCCGAGGAAGTCGAGGCTGCCGTCGGGCAGGCGTCGGGCCAGATCGCCGGTGGCGTAGAGGCGCTCGCCGGCGGTGCGCGCAAGGGGGTTGGGGAGGAAGCTGGCGGCGGTGAGGCCCGGCCGCCGGAGGTAGCCGCGGGCCAGGCCACCGCCGGCGATGAAGAGCTGTCCGGGCACGCCCACGGGCACTTCTTCGTATCGGCGGTCGAGGAGGAGCACCTGCTGGCCGGCGATCGGCCGCCCGATGGGCGGCGGCGACGGCTCGGCCTCCACCCGCCCGGCGGTGGCGACCACCGAATCTTCCGTCGGGCCGTAGTGATTGACCATCGCGAAGGGCGTTGCCGGCGGTGGGGGAGAGTGTAGCCGGTCGCCGCCTACCAGCAGGGCCTTGAGGGAAAGATCCGCCGGCGGCACCAGCTCCATCATCTCTTCCGCCAGGGCGGTGGGGACGAAACTCAAGGTAATGCCCTCGGAGGCCAACCAGCGGTAAAGGCGCCGTGGGTCCATCCGCGTCTCCGGCGCCGGAATGTGGATGGCGGCGCCCTGGGTGAGGTACGGCCACAGCTCCCACACGCAGGCGTCGAAGGCCGGACTGGCGATTTGGGTGGCGCGACCGGAAGCCGTCACGCCGTATTCGCCGACATGCCAGGCGATCAGGTTCGCGAGACCGCGGCGCGGTACGCCGGTGCCCTTCGGGCGGCCGGTGGTGCCGGAGGTGTAGATGACGTAGGCCAGATTCTCCGCATCGAGGGCGGGGGAGGCGCTCATCGGCACGGCGTCGTCCGGCGCCTCGGCGAGGGCTTGGGAAACCGTCGCCACCCG
This sequence comes from Acidobacteriota bacterium, assembly GCA_039030395.1. NCBI lineage: Bacteria > Pseudomonadati > Acidobacteriota > Acidobacteriota bacterium. Next base: position 51,564 of record JBCCEF010000012.1, on the reverse strand, counting down.
GCCCGCGAAGTCCGGCAGGCTGGGGGCGGTGGCCTCGTCCGTCAACAGGGCGAGGGCGCCGGAGTCCACCAGCAGGTAGGCGGTGCGGTCCGCCGGATGGTCCGCATCGAGGGGCAGATAGGCGCCGCCGGCGGCCAGGATGCCGAGGAAGGCGGTGACCATGTCGGCCGACGGCCTCATGGCGACGGCGACGGTCGTCTCCGGGCCCACCCCCCAGGCCTGGAGGAGCGCTGCCAGGCGACCGGCGCGGTCGGTGAGTTCGCCGTAGGTCAGCGAACCGTCCGGCGCGACCACCGCCGAAGCCTCCGGTCGGTGCTGCCCCTGAGCGCCGATCGCCGCCACCACGTCAAGATCCGCCACCGCCGGCGCGGTGTCGTTCCAGGCGGTGAGCTGTTGGCGTTCGGCGGCGGTGAGCATCGGCGCGTGCCAGACGTTTGTTTCCGGGTGGTCGACCAGCGTGCGCAGCAGCACATTGAAGTGGCCCCAGGCGCGCTCGATGGTGGTGCGGTCGAAAAGGTCCGTCGAGTACTCCCAGAGCACCCGAAGCACCTGGTCCTCGGCGCTCGCCTCGCGGCCCATGCGCTGCGAGCCGCGCGGCTTGACGATGACGTTGAAGTCCGACTTGGCGGAGCCGTTGTGGCGCTCCAGCAGTTCACCCTTGAGATCCGCGAAGCGCAGATCCGGCACCGGCGCGTCGTGGAAGCTGAACATGTGCTGGAAGAGCGGGTTGCGGGACAGATCCCGCTCCGGCTGGAGTTCCGCCACCAGCTTCTCGAAGGGCAGGTCCTGGTGTTCCTGTAGGCCGAGGGCCGCCCTGCGCACCCGCACCAGCAGGTCCCGGAAGGTCGGTTCGCCGGCGAGATCGGCGCGCAGCACCAGGGTGTTGACCACCATGCCGATCAGCGGCTCGACGGGCTTCAGGCGGCGGTTCGCCACCCCGCTGCCGAGGAGGTAGTCGCGGCGGCCGCTGTAGCGCGCCATCAGCACCTCGAAGGCGCTCAGCATCAGCATGAACAGCGTCCAGCCCTCCCGCCGGCCGAAGGCCAGGAGGTCGGCGTAGAGCTCCGGCGCGACGTTGAGGTCGAGACGGTGGCCGCGGAAGAGCTGACGCGGCGAGCGGGGCCGGTCGGTAGGGATTTCGAGCGGCGGCGGCGGGTCCGCCAGTTGACGCCGCCAGTAGTCGAGCTGGTGCTCCATCACCCGGCCTTCGAGCCAGTCCCGCTGCCACAGGGAGAAGTCCGCGAACTGCACCTCGAGGGGCGGCATCGGGGTGGGCTGGCCGGCGGCGAAAGCGGCGTAGTGGGCCTCGATCTCGCCCAGGAAGCGGCCGATGGACCAGCCGTCGTGGACGAAGTGCTGCTCCGCCTGCACGAACAGGTGATCCTCTTCGTCGAGCTTGAGCAGGGTCCAGGTCATCAGCGGCAGTTGGGTGATGTCGAAGCAGTGGCGCACTAGCTTGAGGGCCAGCGCCTCGGCGACCGTTTCCCGGCGCTCCTCCGGCAGTGCCGTCAAATCGACCACCGGCATCTCCGCCGGGTAGGGCTCGTGGATCTCCTGGCGAGGCTCGCCGTCCACGGACGGGAAGGTGGTGCGTAGGGACTCGTGGCGGCGGATGATCTCGTTCAGGGTGCCGAGCATCACCTCCGGCCGCAAAGGGCCGGCGAAGCGGATGGTGTACTGGAAGTTGTAGGCCAGGTTGCCCGGGTCGAGGCGGTGGATTAGCCAGATCTGCTCCTGCGGGAAGGCGAGCGGAATGTGCTCGACCCGCGAGCGGTCGTAGGGCACCAGGGGCGGCGGCGCGGGTACCCCGTCGTCCGCCACGGGGTCGCCGGCGGCCAGCAGTTCGTCGATGCGGGCGGCGAGTTCCGCCACGGTACGTCGCTCGAAGGGATCCGTCGGCGCCAGGGCGACGGAGAAGCGTTCGCGCAGCCGCGCGGCGATGCGCGTCGCCATCAGGGAGTGACCGCCCAAGGCGAAGAGGTCGTCGTCGGCACCCACCCGATCGAGGGCCATCAGATCGCGCCACACCTCCGCCACGCCCTCCTCCGTGGGGGTCGAAGGAGCACGGTAGGGGCTGGCGAGGCCGGCCCGGGCGAGTTCCGGCGCCGGCAGGGCTTGGCGGTCGATCTTGCCGTTCGGCGTGCGCGGAAAGGCGTCGAGCCGCACGAAGTAGGTGGGGATCATGTAGCTCGGCAGGCTGCCGCCGAGTCGTTCTTTGAGGCTCGCATCGGTCGGTTCTTCGTCCGGGGCGAAGTCGGTACCGTTACCTCTTTCGGCGGTGCCTTCGCCCGTCGGAGACCAGTAGGCCACCAGCACCGGGTCGCCGCCGGAGCCTTCGGCCTGGTGCACCACCACCACCGCTTCTTCCACTCCCGGATCCGCCGTCAGGGCGCTTTCAATCTCGCCCAGCTCAATGCGGAAGCCGCGCAGCTTGACCTGGTGGTCGATGCGGCCGAGGAAGTCCAGCCGGCCGTCCGGCAGCCAGCGCACCAGATCGCCGGTGCGGTACACGCGGTTGCCGGCTTCGTCCGGCGAGGCAAAGGGATTCGGCACGAAGGAGCCGGCGGTGCGTGCCGGGCGGCGGTGGTAGTTGCGCGCCAGGCCGGCGCCGGCGAGACACAGTTCGCCTGCCACTCCCACGCCCACCGGCTGGAGGTGGCGGTCCACCACGTAGGCGGCGGTGCCGGCGACCGGGCGGCCGATGGTGACCGGCAGCTCGGCGCCTTGTTCCACCTCGGACCAGGTGGAGTAGGTGGTGTCCTCGGAGGGGCCGTAGAGATTGAACACTCGCTCGACTTGAGGAATACCGTAGATCCGCTCCACCAGATCGCGGCGCAGCGGCTCGCCGGCGAGATTGACCACCCGTACCGTCGAGGGTAGGCCCTCCAGATGCAGCAATCCGCTGATCCCGGAGGGCACCGTGTTGAGCAGCGTCACCGGCAGATCGCCCTCGTAGGACGCGAGACCGAGGGCGTCGTCCAGCAAGATCACCGCACCGCCCTGGGAGAGGGGCAGGAACAGCTCGAAGATCGACAGGTCGAAGCAGATGGAGGTTGCCGCTGCGACGCCGGCGAGCTGATCCGGCGGGAACACCGTCGCCGCCCAGGCCAGCATCGAGGCGGCGCTGGCGTGCTCGATGGCGACGCCCTTCGGACGCCCTGTCGAGCCGGAGGTATAGATGGCGTAGGCGATGCGGGAGGCATCGCGCGGCTCCTTTGACGGAACGGGCGCCGGTACCGGCTTCAGATCCTCCGACGCCTGCGGCAGATCCTCCAGGGCGAGTACCGGCGGCGCCGTCTCCGGCAACACCTCGGCCAACTCCCGGTGGGCGAGCACCGAGCCGGCGCCGGAGTCCGCCAGCATGAACGCCAGGCGGTCCGCCGGATAAGTGGGATCGAGGGGGATGTAGGCGCAGCCGGCCTCGAGGACGCCGAGAATCGCCGCCACCATCTCCGGTTCGCGCCGGCACAGAATGCCCACCCGCGCACCGTTCTCAAGGCCCTCTTCACCTAGGTGATGGGCGATCACGCGCGCCCGCCGGACGAGCTGGCGGTAGCTCCACACCTCGTCGCCGCGGGCGACGGCGGGAGCCTCTGGGCTCGCCTCGGCCTGGACGAAGACGAGCTGCTCCAGCCGACGGACGGCATCCGGTGGAAGGTCCGGGCCGCGGTTCCAGGCGGCGATCCGATGGCGCTCCTCCGCCGACGGGGCGGGAGGGTTGGAGGCGGTGGTTGAAGGGGCTTCGCTCGGGTTGAAGTGATCCGCCGTCATCGCGTCGTCGAGGCCGCTCCCGGGGCGGCGTCGGCGGTCTCGGGTTCAGACGAGGCCAACATCGACTCGATCTCTTCGCGCAGCGCCTTGGTGTCGAGATTCTGCTCCTTCGGCAGCGGCTTATTGACGTGCATGATCGTCGCCGGCGCCGGAGGTTTGCCTTCCCACCGGGCGTCCGGACCGTAGAGCAGAAAGGTGTCCCAAGCTTTCTCCTCCTCGGACAGCCCCACCAGGCTGCTGTAAGCGATCGCCAGATCGTGCTCCGGCGTCCAGAAGTGGGTGGCCCGCGTGTCGTGCAGGTAGGAGGTGGCGGCCACCGCGTCGGGGCGCTCTTCGCCGCCGAGCATCGGTCCCCACACCACATAGATCTGGAGGTCGTCGCCCGCGATCTTCTCCATCAAGTGGCGCTGCATCAGCCGGGCGCTCGACAAGCACACCCCGCAGTTGGGGGAGAGCAGGGTGACCAGCCGCACCTTGCCGTGGTCTTCGTTGAAGGCGGCCGCCAGCTCCGCGCCGGCGGGAGCCATGTCCACCACCTCGCTCTCCGGCCGCTCCGGCCGTGGCGAGCCCAGATCTCCGATCCGGTCGAAGCGGAAGGGAATGCGTCCGCGCTGCTCGATGAAATCGCCCTGCAGCCACTTTTGACCGTCCTTCTCGACGAGTTCACCCTCGAACTCGAACAGGGCGTTGGGTCCCCGGGTCTCGGAGTATCGGCGATAGGAGAACGCGATCTTCGCACCGTCGAGGGTCATTTCCTCAAGCGGGTGGTAGAGCATTTTGAAGGCGTCCATGTCGATGGTTCCGGTGAGGTTGCCCTCACCATCCACCCCGAGTTCGACGGTGGCTTCGAGTTCGGCCTGCTCCGGCCGATAGACGATGGCGCCGTCGTAGAGGCCTTCGAAATCGTAGGCGGTGACGGCTTTGGCGCTGGTCTCGGTCTCGTGGTGGTCCCCGACGACGCTTCCCGGCAGTGCCAGGGCGAGGGTGAGGATTGTGCCAAGAGCGAGGCGGCGGCCGGCGAATCGGGGTGACGGGGAGGGGTATTTCATCGTTCGATTCCTTGGGATGCAGGTCATGAATCCATTTGTGCAAGTATGATCATGTACAGAGTGGAGAATATCTCAGGAAGCGTGACACGACATTCCGAAAGACATATGGTAGAGCATGCTGGATATTCGAAATCTATTGTAATCAGGCAAATAGCAACCTTCAGATTCGTTATGAGAATGTCTCTGTGGGGTCGTTTCTAGTTCTCATTGGATGCCCGGAGGGACGCACGAAATGAAGTTCCCCGAGAATGCCCGTCGGTCGGCCCGCCGGCTCTCCAGCGGCGCCGAGAGATTTCTCGATCGGGTAGAGCGGCGGCCGGAACTACTGCGCCGTCGATCCTTCACCGAGGTGATGCGGGCGGTGACCGAGGTGATCCCCACCTTTGTCGGCTATGCGCCGGACGCTCCCATTCCCCTCCAGCCATGGCCGGTGTTGATCTCGCCGGCGGTGCGCGACGACATCGCGCGAGCGGTGGAGGGGCTGGCGCGGATCGTCCGCACACTGCCCGAGAGGTTCTTCGACAACGACCCCAAGGCGATCGCCGCCTTCTACGGCCTGGACAGCGAACTCCTCGCCGCCCTGCTGGTCGCCGAGCCGACGGGGATCGCGGAGTCCATCTGCCGCGCCGACCTGATCGACACCCCGGACGGTCTGCGTTGTGTCGAGTTGAACTTCGGCAATGCCTCCGGCTGGCAGGACACGGCGGTATCCGACGCCTTTCTCACCCGGCCGCCGCTCTCCGACGCCCTGGCGGAGTGCGGCCTGCGGGTGAGCTGGAAGGACAGCGCCCAAGCGCTCGTCGAGGAAGCGGTTCGAACCTGTGCCGGCGACGATTCGGCGGATGTGCCCCTCAATCTGGTGGTGGTGGCGGCTACCGGCGGCCTCTTCAGCTTCGACAACCATCCCTTCGCGCGCTATGAGCGCCAATTCGCGGAGGCGCTGGCGGTCCACGGCCATGGCCGACCGGGCTCCATCCGCCTGGCCGGCACCGATGAGCTGGAGTTCGAGAAAGGTGCCCTCTTCGTGCGTGGGGACCGCATGGCCGGCGTCATCGAGCAGCTCAACGAGGTCTCGAGGAGCGATCTGTTCCGCGCCTTCAAGGGCGGCCATCTGCGGCTGTTCACCGGTCCCATCGGTCCGCTGATCTTGGGCGACAAGCGCAACCTGGCCCTGCTCTCGGAGCGGGTGGCGGAATTCGAGCCGGAGGAGCGCGCGATCATCGACCGCTACGTGCCCTGGACGCGCCTGATGAAGTCCGGGTCGGTGACCTTCCGCGGCCGGCAGGTGCCCCTCGAGGGATTGCTCGCGGCGGAACGCGAGGCGCTGGTGGTCAAGGCCGCCATCGAAGTCGGCGGCAAGGGGGTGGTGGTGGGGCGCGATGCCTCTGACGACGAATGGCGCCAGGCGGTGGAGATGGGCCTATCCGAGGATGGCTGGCTGGTGCAGGAGTTCCTGGATACGCCGTCCTTCCCGTTCCAGACGGGAGAGGAAGGATGGGCCGAGCACCGGCTGGTGTGGGGGCCGTTTGTTTTCGGCGACGACTACGGCGGGCTGTTCGTGCGCATGTTGCCGACCGACCGCGGGCGGGTGGTCAACCTGGGCCAGGGCGGCGAGATTGGCCTCGCCTTTGTGGTCGACGAGGCGGGGGATTGAACTCCGCGACCGCGCCGCGTTCTTGCCCCAGCAGCAGCCCTCGCTGGTCGTGAGGGGCTTGCGGTGAGGGCGTTTCTCACCATCTGGGGTGGGCAAGTGGTGTCCCTGGTCGGCACCGCCATGACCCGCTTCGCCCTGCTCATCTGGGCCTGGGAAGTCACCGGCAAGGCCACCACTCTGGCCCTCCTGATGTTCTTCCAGATCGGTTCGACGGTACTGATCAGTCCCTATGCCGGCACGGTGGTGGACCGCTTCAATCGCAAGAAGGTGATGATCCTGAGCGATCTGGCCGCCGGCTCCGCGACCTTGGGGCTGCTGGTCTTGCTGCTCACCGGGCACCTGGCCATTCCCCACCTGTTCATCGCGGCGGCGATCGCCGGGGCGGCGGAGGCCTTCCAGTTTCCGGCCTACTCGGCGGCGGTGACCCTGCTACTGCCGAAACGCCACTACGCCCGGGCCAGCGGCATGGTCTCCTTCGCTCAGTCCGGCTCGATGATCCTCGGTCCGCCGCTGGCCGGCGCCCTGCTGCCCTTCATCGGCTACACGGCGATTCTGGCGATCGACCTCAGCACCGTGGCCGTTGCCATCGTGGCGTTGCTGCTGGTGCATGTCCCCGAGCCAGAGCGGGAAGATGAGCGGGGCGCGAGCTTCTGGCAGCGGGTGACCTTCGGGTTCCGCTATATCTTTGGGCGGCGAGGGCTCCTCGGCCTTCAGACGCTCTTCGCCGTGGGCAACTTCCTGTTGGTCTTCGGGGTGGTTCTACGGGCGCCGCTGATTCTGGCCCGCACCGGCGGCGATGAACTCGCCCTCGGCCAGGTGATGGCCGCCGCCGGCATCGGAGGAGCCTTGGGGGGCGCCACCCTCGCTGCTTGGGGAGGTCCCCGCCGGCGCATCGTCGGGGTGCTCACCGGCTGGAGTCTGTCGTCCTTCGGGAATGTGTTGCTCGGCGCCGGCCGCGCCTTTTGGACCTGGACGGTGGGCGCCTTCGTCTATCCCTTCTGCCTGACCCTCACCAACGGCCTCAACCAGGCCATCTGGCAGGCCAAGGTCCCGCCGGCCCTCCAGGGGAGGGTGTTCTCTGCCCGCTTGCTGATTGCCCAGGCGAGCCTGCTGCCGGCGATGCTCGTCGCCGGACCGCTGGCGGATCGCTGGTTGACCCCGGCGATGACCGAAGGCGGCTCCCTCCACGACGCTCTCGCCGGCTGGCTGGGCAGCGGAGCCGCGGGCGGCATGGGTCTGCTGATCGCCGGCACCGCCACCCTCGCCCTCGTCGCCTCCCTGGTGGGCGCGACCTCCAGATCGGTGCGCAATGTGGAACGCGATCTGCCGGATCATGATGCGGTGGTGGAGGCGGCGTCGACGGCTCCGGCAACGGACTGACATTTCAACGTCGGCGGTAACATTCTTTTTCGAAGACTCCCTAACTTTTCCATGCCGTACCTTTCGTCCTCGGGACTTGAGTCGCCGCCGATTCCGGCTGCGAGGGATGAGCGGTGGGCTTCGACCAGATAGAGGGAGACAACGATGAGATGCGAACGTGTTCTTCGAATCCTGCTGCTGGCGGGCTGGACGCTGGCAACCCTCGGCTGCGCCGCCGGGGCGCGCACCCTCGCGCCGGAATCGGCCCCTGACGAGGGTGCCTTCGCGCTGACCTCGAAACAGCGCGAGTCCGCCCTCGCCATCGCCGCGGAAGCCCGTGAGAGTCGCGAGCGCGGCGAATTCCGGGTGCAGGGGGCGGTGGTGACCGAGGAGATGGTGACCTCCGTGGCCCGCTTCCCGGCCACCGACGAGACCGACGACCGCCTGCTGGCTTCCGTGTTGAGCTTCGACTACCAGACCGGCGAGACCTTCCTGGTGGTGGTCGATGTGGGAGGCGAGAAAGTGGTTGACGCGCGCGTGGTGACCGGTGCCGCGGCGCCCCTCGCACCACGGGAGGAGAGCCGGCTGCGGGAACTCCTGGCGAAGGATTCTCCGGCCTACCGCGCGCTTTTCGAGATGCCCGAGGACGCCTACGACCTCGGCACCTTCGTGTCCGTCGGCCGGGACGATCTCGCCGGCCATCGCATCGTCCTGGTGCGCCCGGTGCCCTTCCGGGACATCCCTTCCACGCCCTATGCGGTGGTGGACCTGACCACCGAGCGAGTGCTGCGCTACGAAGGAGACGAGAAGGATCGAGAAGAGCTGCCGCCGGAAGGGCCGGAAGGAGAGGTGAAGCCATGAGCGCTCTTCGAATCCATGTCCGTCTCTCGCTGGTGCTCTCGGTGGTGGCGATCGCCCTTCTAGCCCCCGGCTGCAGCCTGGTCAAGTCGAGCGCCAACTACACCCAACAGAATTTTCCCGTCGGCAGCAGCAACAGCAATGCGGAAACCGCCTGGCGCGTGACCTGGGCTTTCGAACCTCACCCCTACGATGCCAACGAGCAGATCTGGGTGCTGACCGGCGCCGAGTTCATGCGCGGCCGCAAGACCGTCAACGGGCAGTCGGTGGAGGACTGGGTACGGGTGCTCGATCGCATGGCCGTGGCGGCGATGTTCGTCCCCTACGTCGAGAACGGCAACCGCTATGCCGATTTCCTGGGGTACTACACCGGCCTGGCGCAGCTCGACGCCAAGGCCCTCAACAAGCAGGCCTACAAGCCCTCGACCCTCTATCAAGACAAGTTGATGAAGGAGAGGACAGACGATTTCGTTCGCTGGATGGAGGTCGGCCCCGGCGGCTACCACGCCGCGGCCCGCCTGCGGCGGGGGCAGGCGATGACCCTCTGGGGCATGTTCAGTGCCTACAACTACGTCTATCCGGTGGCCTTCAAGTTCCGCGACGACGGGGTGATCCAGGTGCGCATCGCCGCCAGCGGCCAGAACCTGGCTCACGCTCCGATCGCCTCCAACTCCCACCTGCACATGGGGGCTTGGCGTATCGAACCGCACCTCTGCGCACTGGGCAACTCTTCCTGCTCGCCGGACCAGGTCAACATCGAGAAGGTCTCTCGGCGGGTGGTGAATGGGCAGGAGACCATCGTCAAGGAAAACTTCAACGGCGGTACCGAAGGCGGAACGGACTGGAACCCGGACGAATTCACCGCCCTCCTGGCCACCAATCCCACCGAAGCAAACGGCCGGCCAATCCCGTGCACCGGCGGCCAGACGCCGCCCTGCACCTCGCAAGAGCCCATCGGCTACGCCCTGCTGCCGATTCGCTTCGGCCGGGCGCGCTTCAAGGCATCGCAGACGGAGGGCTTCCTGGATCACGAGCTGTGGGTCACCCGCCGCCCGTCGCCGCCGGATCCGGCGGAGATCTTCTTCGCCGACGTCAGCACCTACGCCAACGGCCAGTCCCTTTCCGGTCAGCGCAAGGTGATCTGGCACAAGTCGGCCTACAACCACATCCCCCGCTACGAAGATTTGGGCATTGGACAAAACAACAGCTTCAACAAACACGATGGCGTGGCGATCACCAACTTCACCGGTTTCGACCTGGTGCCGCGGAACTTGATGTTCAAGACGCCGCTGTACACGCCGTGACGCTAGGAGCCGGCCCTTGACCTATTCCGCCTTTGGGCGTAACCTTTAATTACCTGATCCCTACCTAGCTTCCCTTATGGTGCGGGTCACAAGCCGCCGAGCGCCCGGCAGTTTCGACGTTCGGTTCGACCGAGGAGGCCACATGAAAGTCAAGACCAAGGTGAAGGCCGGCCTGGCTCCGACCTGCGGTTGCGGCGCACGAGGCAAGGGCGATCACAAGCCCTCGTACCTGGGGCGTCATACCCGGTAGTTCCGGCTCGCTGAGCTCCGCGGACCGCCGCGGTGTCGGCTACGGGTCCCAGTGCCCTGGGGTCACGGTGCCAAAACGCACGTGGCCAAGACGCAATGGGCCAGGACTCAACGGGCTGGCACCGCGCCGTCCTCGGAACAGGTGAGCCGTCGTGTTCGAACCCTCCTCGAATCCCATCACCCCCTTCTCACAATCGGAGTCGCTCCTCGCCGGCGGCGGATTTCGCCGCTGGTTTCTCCGCCTCGGGCTTCTCGCGCTCTGTCTGCTCGCCTGGGGTGGCTGGTTCGCCTGTGCCGAAATCCGGCTGTACGAGGTGGCGACGGAAGCGCGTCTCGAGACCGTTGCCGAGGTTCATCCGGTGGATGCGCCTCTGGGTGGCCGCATCGTCGCCGTTCATGCTCGGCTGGGGGAGGAGGTCGCCGCCGGCGATCCGCTCTTCGATCTCGACGCCGAGAACGCCCAGTTCGAACTCGCCGAGGCGGAGACCCGCTTGGCCAGTCTGGAACGGCAACTCGCCTCGATCGCCGGTGAACGGGAGCTGGTGTCTCGGCTGCTGGCCTTCGAGCGCGACGCCGGTGACGAGCGGCTGCGGGCGGCGACCCTGGATCGTCAGGTCGAGGAAATCGTCGGCCGGGGGGCGGAATCCGAGCACGAGCGCGCCCGGCGACTGCACGAGCTGGGCCTGCTGTCGGACCTCGATCGCCAGCGCTACCTGGGAGAGGTGGAGAAGAGCCGCGCCCGGGCAGAGGCCGAGAGTGCCGACCTCGACGTTCTACGCACCGCCCAGCGTCAGCAGCAGACGGAACTCGAAGCCCGTGCCGCCCATCTCGAACACGAGCAGGTGACGGTGGAGGGCGAAGCCGCAGAGCTCTCCACCCACATCGAGCACCTGCGCCACGAGATCGCCGAGCGACGGGTGGCGGCTCCGGTCGCCGGCCGGGTGGCGCGCCTGGCGGAGATTCGGGTCGGGGCGGTGGTGGCGGCCGGCGAGCGACTGGCCGATGTGTTGCCCGAGGGGGCGATCCGGGCGGTGGCCTGGTTCCCGCCGTCGGCCCTCGGCCGGCTGGCGCCGGGTCAACCCGCCTGGCTGCGCCTCGACGCTTATCCCTGGACCGACTTCGGCGCCCTGGAGGCCACCATCGACAAGGTGGCCGGCGAACCCGACGGCGGCCGGCTGCGGGCGGAGCTGGCCCTCGCCTCGGCACCGCCGGGGGTCTCTCCGCGACACGGCCTCACCGCTACCGCGGAGGTGGCCGTCGAGGCCTTGACGCCGGCCCGTTGGGTCCTGCGCGCCGCTGGCGGTTCCGTCGACCGGCGGCAGCCGGCCGGCGGCTGATTTCCAACCCACTACGAGACCATCGGGATGATCGGCGTGAGGGGGAACGGACCGGATCGCCGTATCCTGATTCCGGAAACCGTGCAGTCGTCGGCGATGGACTGTGGCCCGGCGGTTCTCCGATCCCTGCTCGCCGGCTTCGGCATCGAATTCGGCTACGGCCGCCTACGGGAAGCCTGCCAGACGGGCGTTGACGGCACCTCCATCGGGGCCATCGATGAGCTCGCCAACGCCTTTGGACTGCGGGCGGAGGAAGTGATGCTGCCGGCCGACGACCTGCTGCTGCCGGCGGCGCGGGCATTACCGGCGGTGGTGGTGGTGCTGGCCGGTGGGGTCACCCACTACGTCGTCCTGTGGCGCCGCCACGGTTCCCGGCTGCAAGTGATGGATCCCGCCACCGGCCGCCGCTGGCCGGATGCCCGGCGTTTCTTCGAAGATGTCTTTATTCATCGTCATCCGGTCGCTGCGACGGACTGGCGGGAGTGGGCCGAAGGAGAGGAGGCGACGGCCGTGCTGCACTCCCGGTTGACTCGCCTCGGCGCCGCTCCGGTGGAAGCCTCGCGGCTGCTGGAGGGGGCGTTAGCGAGTCCGGGGTGGCGCGGGCCGGCGGCCCTCGCCGCGGCCGCCCGCCTGGGGGATCGCCTGACCGCCGCCAGAGCCCTGCGGCGCGGCTCCGAGGCGGTCCGGTTGACCGAGCGATTGGCCGCCGAGGCGGCCGCCTCGGAGCGGCCGAGGGATATCGTTCCGGAGCGTTTCTGGCCGGTGTGGCCGGGGGATGATCCAGTGGATTCCTCGACCCTAGAGCTGCGGGGCGCGGTGCTGGTGCGGGTCCGCGGCCGGCGCCCGGAGGGCTCCGAGGTGGAGGATTCCAGCGGCGCCTTCAGCCGGCCGCCGGAGCTGGCGGCGGCCGGCGCGCGGGAGCCCGCCGCGCGGGAGCCCGCCGCGCCGCCCCCGGGGGTGATGCGCCGGCTGTTCGGCTTTCTGCGGCGCGGCGGGGGGCACACCCTGGCGGCCCTGGCCTCGGCCGCCGTCGCGGCTGCCCTGATGTTGGCCTTCGAGGCGCTCCTGCTCAATGGCCTGCTGCGCACCGGCGGTCAGCTCGCCGGCACCGGCCAGCTTCCGGCGGCCCTGGCGGCGCTCCTCGTCTTCGTCGGTGCCCTGGCCCTGCTAGAACTCGCCACCGCCATCGGCGTGCGAGATCTCGGGCGGCATCTGGAAGCGCGCCTGCGCTTCGCCTTTCTGGAGAAGATCCCGCGCCTCGGGGACCGCTGGTTCCGCAGCCGTCTGCCGTCGGATCTCGCCGAGCGCGCCCACAGCGCCGTGCTGCTGCGCACCCTGCCGGATGCGGTGCGGAGCGTCGGGAGCGGTGGCTGTGAGCTGATCTTCACCGCTGTCGCCTTGGGCTGGTTCTATGCCGGCACCGCGCCGCTGGCAGTCCTCGCCGCCCTTACCGCCGTCGCCGTGCCCCTCGCCCTGCAGCCGTATCTGGCAGAGCGCGAGCTGCGCATGCGCCACCACGGCGCGGCGCTGGCACGGCTCCAGCTCGACGCCCTGCTCGGCCTGCTGGCGGTCCGCTCCCACGGCGCCGAGCCTCTGGTGCGGCGTCAGCATGACGAGATCCTCAACCGCTGGCGCGCCGCCGGTGCGGATCAGCTACGCGGTTCGGTGGTGGCGATGGTGGTGCAGGCGCTGGCCGGCTACGGCCTGGCGGCGGCACTGGTCGCTCTCCACATCGCTCGCGAGGGCATTGGTGGTGGCACTCTGCTGCTCGCCTATTGGGCCCTCAAGTTGCCGGAACTAGGCGCCGAGATCGCCGCCGGCCTGGAGCGCATTCCGCACCACCGCGGAGTGGCGACACGCCTCCTCGAACCCCTCGGTGCGCCGGAGGACGAGGTGGGCCCGAGGCCGGCGGCCGGCGGCGAAGAGCTGGCACCCACGGGGGTCGCCGTGTCTCTGCGCCGGGTGACGGTGACCGGTGGCGGCGGTCCGATTCTCGACCAGGTAGACGTCGAAATTCCCGCCGGGGGTCGGGTGGCGATCCTCGGCCGCTCCGGGGCCGGCAAATCGACCCTTCTCGCCTTGCTCCTGGGTCTCGAGCGGCCGGCCGCCGGCGAGGTGCGGATCGACGGTGAGGTTTTGGATGCCGCTGCCTGGGCTCGACTGCGGGGAAGCACCGCTTGGGTCGACCCGGCGGTGCGCCTGTGGAATCGGTCGCTCCTCGACAACCTGCGCTACGGCAACGGCCGGCAGCCATCCGCCCTCGGCGAGGTGCTGTCGGCGGCGGAACTGGCGGGGGTGCTCGAAGGGCTGCCCGAGGGACTGGCCACCGCCCTCGGCGAGGGCGGTGGCCTGGTTTCCGGCGGCGAGGGCCAGCGGGTGCGTTTCGGCCGCGCCCTCGGTCGCGGGGCGGCCCGCCTGGTACTGCTCGACGAACCCTTTCGCGGCCTCGACCGCGGTCAGCGGGATCGCCTCCTCGCCACCGCCCGCGACTGGTGGCCGCGGGCCACCTTCCTCGTCGCCACCCACGACGACACCGCGGTGCGGGATTTCGACCAAGTGGTGCTGCTGGACGCTGGGGGAATTGCCGAGAGCGGCTCGCCGGCGGCGCTGGCGGCCGACGAAGATTCCCTCTACGCCGGTCTGCTGGCGACCGAGAACGCCGCCTGGAGCGAACGCGACTGGCGATCCCTCCGGCTGGTCGCCGGCCGGCCGGCGGACGGCGAAGGGGAGGAGGCGGGATGACCGCGGCGGACCCCCTTCTCCCTTCCCTCACCTGGCCGGCGGCCCGCCTGTCCGAGGCGGTAGCGGTTCTCGCCCGGGAAGCCGGGCTGACCGGCGGTGGTCGGTGGCGACCGGCGAATCGCTCGGTCGCCGGGGACGACCGGCCGGCCGAGGGCGCCGACGGCATCGAGGCGGCGGCGCTTCGGGCCGGCGTCGAAGCCTGGCCTGTACAGGCCTCGTATCGCGAAGTGGCCGATGGGTTGTGCGCTGCGGGGCCGGCGTTGATCCGTCTTCCCGGTGGGGCAGGGTGGCTGGCGGTCGTCCGAGGCGGATCGCGCCTGCGAGTCGTCGAACCAGACGGAGGCGTCACCCGCCTGGCGGTGGGACGCCTGGTCGAAGCCCTGCGCAGGCCGCTCGAAGCCTCTGCGGACGATGAGATCGAAGGTCTCCTGGCGCACGCCGGCGTCGCTTCGCCCCGGCGCCGCTCGCGGGTTCGCCGCGCGCTGCTGGCCGAAAGGCTCGGCGGCGAGCCGTGTGCCCGCGGTTGGTCCCTGCGGTTGCCTCCCAGCGCCGGTGCCCTGGAGCAACTCCGGCGGGCCGGGGTGTTCGGTCGTCTCGTCCGCCTGGCCGTTGCCCATACGGTTGCCTGGCTTCTCCTGATCGCCTCCTGGGCGGTGCTCGGCCGCGGTGTCCTCGACGGTCGCCTCGATCCCGGTTGGTTGACGGCCTGGGCTCTGCTCCTCGCGACCCTCATTCCACTGCAGGCGGTGGCGCTGTGGTCCGAGGGAACGGCGGCGCTCACCGCCGGAGTGCTCCTCAAGCGCCGCCTTTTGGCCGGTTCCCTGCGCTTCGGAGCGGAGGAGATCCGTCGCCAGGGAGCCGGTGAACTGCTCGGCCGGGTGATCGAGGCGGAGCGGGTGGAGGGTCTGGCCTTCGGTGGCGGACTCACCGCTTTATTGGCCGCCGTCGAGCTCGCGCTGGCCGCCGCAGTCCTCGCCCTGGGCGCCGGCGGAGCCCTCCACTCCGTCCTGCTCGCCGCTTGGGTCCTGGCCCTCGCCCTCGCCGGGTGGTGGCTCTACGGCGAGCGGGGCGCCTGGGCGGAGGAGCGGATCGGCATGACCCAACGGTTCGTCGAACGGCTTCTCGGCCACCGCACCCGGCTGGTCCAGGAATCGCGCGCGACCTGGCACGACGCGGAAGACGACGAACTGGCCGCGTATCTGCGCCGCTCCCGCCGCCTCGACCGCTTGATGCCGCGGATCGAAACCTTCGCCGCCCGCGGCTGGTTGATCGCCGCCCTCGCTGCCCTGGCGCCGGCGCTCTTCGCCGGCGACACCTCGGCCGCCGGGGTGGCGGTGGCTCTCGGTGGAATGCTGCTCGCCGCCCGCGGCCTCGAAGGAATGGCCGGCGGTCTCTCCGGCCTCACCGCCGCCGCCGTGGCCTGGCGCCAAGTGGGGCCCCTCTACCAGGCCGCGACGCGCCGGCAGCCGGTGGGCTCGCCGGCCGTCCGAGCCGAGGCCGGCGGTGATGGTGGCGAAGAAGTGGTTCTGGCGGCGAGGGGCCTCGACTTCCGCTATCCCGGTCGCTCTCGGCCGGCGGTCGAGGACTGCGGGATCGAACTCCGTCGCGGCGACCGGGTGCTCCTCACCGGAGAGTCGGGAAGCGGCAAGTCGACGCTGATTTCCCTACTGGCCGCCCTCCGCCAGCCCCAGGGAGGACTGCTCCTGCTGCACGGTGCCGACCTCCACGGCTGGGGCGCTCTCAACTGGCGCCGGCGGGTGGTGGCGGCGCCGCAGTTCCACGACAACCATCTGTTCGCTGCGCCGCTGGCCTTCAACCTGCTGCTCGGCCGGAGCTGGCCGCCGGCTCCCGACGACCTCGCCGAGGCGGCCGAGATCTGCGAAGAGTTGGGCCTCGGAGACCTGGTGGCGCGCATGCCGTCGGGGCTGATGCAGCCGATCGGCGAGAACGGCTGGCGCCTTTCCCACGGCGAGGCGAGCCGCGTCTACCTGGCCCGCGCGCTGCTCCAGGAACCGGACCTGGTGCTCCTGGACGAGAGCTTTGCCGCCCTCGATCCGGCGAGCCTCCAGGCGGCCCTCGCCTGTGCTCGGAGCCGGGCGCGCACGCTGGTAGTGGCAACTCACCGCTGAGTCCTTTCGTCGCCGGAGGTTGCCGCGATGAACCGAGGAGGCGATCGAAGGCCAGTCGCTGCCCGGCGCAAAGTTGGGCGCTCACTGGCTGGTGTAGACTTGCGTTTGGTTTCCAGAGAGTTCGCGATGTTCGATTCCAAACGCCATAGACAGCCCTCCCGCAGTGGGCTGTGGATGGTGGCTTGGGTCGCACTCCTGCTGCTCGGATTCCACGGCATTTCGGCCGCCGGACATCACCACGATTCCGGCGTCGAGGGCGAGTGTGAGCTGTGCCACTTCGGTCACGTTCACGCGACCGTGCCCGAGCCGCCGACGGCTACGCCGATGGTGCCCGAGGCGGGTCGCCTGATCGTCGCGGCGGTGCGCGCGGCCGAATCGGCGTCTCGCCCTCTCCCTCCCTCCCGCGGCCCTCCGGCCTGATTCTTTCCTGAGATCGGATAAACCACCGCCTGGCTCTGCCAGGCGGCGCTGACGGCTACCACCGCCGTCCATCGCCCCTGTCCGCGCGTACCGGCGCCGCTGTGCGGTCTCCGCACGGCCGTTGGGCGTCGCGAACGGGTGTCGCATGAAACCGGCCCCGCTTCTAGGCCGGCCGGAACGAATGGAGGGATTCGAATGACCGCTCTATTGAATGCTCCGAACCTGTCGGCACGTCACGTCGTTGACGGGGCGCTCGGACGCGTGGCCGAGCGGCGGCTGATGCCGCCGGTCGCGGAGACCTCACGGTGAGAGGCAGCGCGATGACCTACCTGCTCTCGGACCTGAGAATCGCTTTCCGCGGCCTTCGCCGACGGCCCGGGTTCACTGCTCTCGCGGTGGGGACTCTGGGACTGGCCAGCGCCGCGACCACCGTGGTGCTGAGCCTTGTGTATGCCGTGCTCCTGCGGCCGCTGCCGTTCCCGGAACCGGAGGGCCTGGCCCGAATGGAGACCGTTCGTACGGACCAGGGGGTCACTCGCGGCTGCTCTTTGCTCGATATTGAGGATTATCAACGGATGGCGGCGACGCTCGATGGGATCGGCGCCTATACCGTCGGCATGACGCAGCTTCAGGGCGACGGGCCGGCGCTGGCGGTGACGACCGCCTGGGTCACCTCCGGTGTGCTGGCAGTCGTCGGTGTCGAGCCGGTTCTCGGCCGCCGGTTCACCCCGGCGCAGGATCGCACCGGCGGCGATGTGCAGCGGGTGCTGCTTTCGCACGGCCTCTGGCTCAGTCGCTTCGGCGGCGACCCGGGGGTGCTCGGCAAAACGATTCACACGCCGGTCGCCGCCTACACCGTGGCCGGGGTGATGCCGCCGGGGTTCGATTTTCCGGAGCACGCCGACATGTGGGTTCCGATGGAGAGCTGGTATGCCGCTCAGACCGGCGATCGCGCGGTCAAGAAACGCGGCCAGTTCTGGTATTCGACCATCGCCCGTCTCGCCCCCGGCGTATCTCTCGCGGAGGCGCGCCAGGAGCTCGAGGCGGTGGCGGCGCATCTGGCGGAGCAGTTCCCCGAGGAGAACGGCGATGTCGGACTTCGGTTGACGTCCCTGCGTCAGCTCGAGACGGCCGAGCTTCGGCCTTACCTCGCCCTGCTCGTCGCAGGCGCTGCGATGCTCCTGGCGATCGGCTGTGCCAACGTCGCCGGCCTGCTGTTGGTTCACGCCGCGGCGCGCGAGCGGGAGCTGGCGGTACGGGCGGCGCTCGGCGCCGCCCGCGGCCGCCTGATGGGGGTGGTGGTCGCCGAGGCGGCGATCCTGGCGGCGATCGCGGTGCCGCCGTCGCTGGCGCTCACCTATGCCGGCATCGGCGCCTTGCGGCGCTTGATCCCCGTGCCCCTGCCGGTCGGTATGGCGGTCGAAGTCGATGTGGCGGTGCTCTGCGGCAGCCTGGCAATTGCCACCGGGGCGGCTTTGCTCGCGGTCGCGGTACCGGCCTGGCAGACCGGCCGCACCGATCCGCGGGCGGTTCTCGCCGAGGGAGGGCGAACGGCGCCCGGGCGGGCGCGGATGCGCTCGGCCCTGATCGTCGGTGAAGTGGCGCTTTCGCTCCTGCTATTGATCGGTGCCGGCTTGTTGGTCCGCACCTTCCTCACCTTGGCCGACACCGATCCCGGCTTCCGGCGTTCGGGTTTGCTAGTGGTGCAGGTGGCGCGCTACCAGGCGGGCGAAACGCGGACCGAGCGAGCCGGGCCGCTGGCTCGCTTCCACGACAGCGTGCTCGCCCGTCTCGCCGCTCTGCCGGGGGTCGAAGGCACCGCGGCGACCAATAGCTTGCCCTTCGAGCGGTCCACCGTAGAGCGCCGGCAGGCGACCCTCACCGTCCGTGGCGCCACGCCGGAGGACGTGGAGCACCTGAGCGCCTTGGCCGGAGCCGACGTCACGCCGGGCTACTTCGCGGCGATGGGGATTCCGATCCTGGCCGGGCGCGGGCTCGCCGAGACGGACACCGCCGAGTCACCCTGTGTCGTGCTGGTCGACGAGGAGGGGGCGCGTGAACTCTGGCCGGACCGAGAACCGCTGGGCCAGGAGCTACTCTGGGGCAATCTTTCGGCGAACAACCCGTTCTGCACCGTGATCGGGGTGGTCGGCGACGTCAAGCACCATGCAGCCGAAGGCGCGGACCCGGTCGAGCTGTACTACAGCTTCCGCCAATGGCCGGTCGACAACCCCTACTACGTTTTGCGGGTGACGGGCGATCCGCTGGCGCTGGCGCCGGCGGTGCGCCGTGCGATCGCCGAGATCGATCCCAATACCGCCGTCGTCTCGATCGAGTCGATGACCGACCGGTTCGACCGTTCCCTCTGGCCGCGTCGCCTGTGGGGAGTTGCTTTCGCCGGTTTCGCTTTGCTCGCTCTGGCGCTGACCGCCGTTGGCCTGTACGGTGCGATCAGCTATGCGGTGAGTCTGCGGACGCGGGAGCTTGGAATCCGGGTGGCCCTCGGCGCTCGATCGCGCGACCTCCTGCTGTTGGTGATCGCCGAGGGTCTCAAGCTGGTCGGCATCGGCGCTGCGCTCGGCCTGGCCTGCGCCTTCGTCGCCTCGCGCTGGTTTACCAGCCTGCTGTTTGGGGTGCGTCCGTTGGATCCCCAAACCTATGTGAATGTGACGCTGCTGCTGGCGGTGATCGCGCTCGTTGCCTGTACCGTGCCGGCCCGGCGAGCGGCGCGCATCGATCCGCTGGAAGCTCTGCGGCGAGAGTAGACGACGTGACTCACGATCTCCGTCTTGCCTTCCGTCAACTGCGTCGCCGTCCGGGCTTCGCCCTGTTGGTGATCGCCACCTTGGCGCTCGCCCTGGGAGCCAATGCCGTGGTCTTCATCGTCTGCCACGCCTTGCTCCTGCGACCTCTGCCGTATCCAGAACCCGAGCGTCTGGTGCGCATTCAAGCCTTGAAAGCGGGGGAGCCGGCGCACCTCGCGCAGCGGGAGATCGAGTTGTTTCGGCTCCAGGAGCACGTGTTCCGGGACGTTGCGGCCTATTACCTGAGCCAGTACAACATCACCGGCGACGGTAGGCCGGAGGCGGTGCCGTGCGCCATCCTGACCCACGACCTCTTTCGAGTGTTGGGTGTGCCGCTGCTTCACGGCGAAGGCTTTCCGGCGGCGGACGATTTCCGCCGCCAGTACCGCGTTGTGCTGGAGCACAATTTCTGGCAGCGGCGATTCGGTGGCGATCCGGACATCGTCGGCCAGTCCGTTCTTCTCGATGGCGGTAGCTACTCGGTGGAAGGGGTACTCGCACCGGGAGCGGACTTCCCGGCCGGTGTCGGCCTCTACCGCCAGGTGACGGAGTACTACGGGCTAGCAGGCCGGCGCCACTCATCGCTCGCACGCTTGGCGCCGACGGTGACGCTGGCGCGGGCACAAAAGGAGCTCGACCGGTTGAGCCGTGAGCTGCAGGACCGGTACCCGGCGACCAACGCCGGCCTCCATTTCGAGGTGGTGCCGCTGCGCGAGAGCTTGGTCGGCGCCGTGCGGCCGCACCTGGTCATGCTCGCCGGGGCGGTCGCCTTCGTATTGCTGATCGCGGTGGTCAACGTCCTGAACCTGCAGATCTCCCGCACCACCGAGCGTCGCGGTGAGCTCGCCGTTCGTTCCGCCCTCGGCGCCGGTCGCGGTCGTCTGGCTCGCCAACTTCTTGTGGAGTGCTTGGTGCTGGCTGGTTTCGGTGGCCTGGCCGGTTTGATTGTGAGCGCCTTCGCCATGCCCGCGTTGGCGGCGCAGATCCGTAGTCAACTGCCGGCCTGGATGAGCTTCGAACTCGACGGTGCGGTGATCGGTTTCGCCGCCTTGACAACCCTTGTCGCCGGTCTCGCGGCCGGCCTCGTCCCGGCCGTGCAGGCGGCGCGCCGGGCCGGGATGGCGAGCGCCGCGTCCGGCGGTTCTCGCGCCACCTCCGGCACCTCGGTGCGCCGTCTGCGTGGCTTTCTGGCCGCCGGCGAAGTCGCCCTGGCGCTGATTCTGTTGACCGGAGCCGGACTGATGGTCCGGAGTTTCGTGGCTCTTCAGCGGACCGATCCGGGCTTCGAGGCCGAGGCACGGTGGACCTTTCGCTCCGACCCGCCGTATTGGAGCTACAACACAACCGAACAACTCATCCCGTTCTATGAGCAGGCCCTCGAACGCCTGCTGGCGATCCCCGGAGTCGAGGGAGCCGCCGCCAATCAGAACCTACCGCTGGCGGGGCTTGACGAGAATACCCTGCGCGTAGTCACCGCTGTGGGGCAATCCGCGCCGGAGCAGGAGGCGAATCCCTTCGTCAACATCCAACCGATCAGCGCCGGCTGGTTTGAGGTGATGGGGATTCCCCTCGTCGCCGGCCGGCCATTCGAGAGCGCCGATCGGCTAGGGGCGGTGCCCGTGGCGATCGTCGGACAACGCCTCGCGGAGCGGCTATGGCCCGGAGCGGATCCTCTCGGCAAACAGCTCAAACTCGGACCACCGGAATCCAGCAACGAGTACCGCACGGTGGTCGGTGTGGCGCGAGACGTCCGGAGCGAGCGGTTGCTCGGTGACTCCAGTTTCGATCTCTACCTGCCACACCTCCAGTTCTTCGCCGGCGACAGCTACTTCGTTCTGCGCACGCGGCGCACCGGCGCCGCCTTGGGTCGAGAGGTCGCGGCGGCGGTGCGCGAAGTCGATCCCGATCTCCCCATCTTCGACCTGGCTCCGATGTCACGTCGGGTGGCCGATGCCGAGTGGGAGCGCCGGGTGTCCGGCGGAGTGCTGGTGGCGTTCGGTGTTCTCGGTCTGATTTTGGCCGCCGTCGGAGTGTATGGGGTGATGGCGCAAACCGTCCTTCAGAGAACACGGGAGATGGGGATTCGTTTGGCATTCGGTGCCCGACGCCGGGACGTGCTGCTGTCGGTGCTCTCAGAAGGTGCCCGCTGGCTCGCTTTGGGAGCGGTGGCCGGAGTGGCCGGGGCGCTCCTGCTCGGCCGGGGTATCGGTGCATTGCTCTGGGGGGTGGAATCGGGCGATCCGGTGACTCTCTTGACGGTGAGCGCGGTGCTCATGGCGGTGGCGCTCTTTGCCTGCCTGGTGCCGGCCCTTCGGGCGGCGCGGGTCGATCCGATGACCGCGCTCCGCTCAGCAGACTGAGAGGGCTCGAAACCGGCACCACCGCCTCGGGTCACAGAGGGTTTTTTCGCACACCGGCAAGCCGGCGCATCGCGAGCACCGAGGCCACCGCAGTCCAGCCGAGAAGCAGCCCGATCCATCGCCAGGTGCCCTGCGGGATTGCGGGTTCCGAGTACTCGAAGGCGGGAATCGCGCGGGCTTCGGCGACGCTGAGGCGTCGCTGCCCGACCGTTGCCGGGCCGATCGCGTCGAGAAGGATCTGCAGATGCCGTCGCACCTGCTGCTGAAAGGCTGCAGTGCGCCCAAAACCGGCACCGGATACGCTGGTGAGGATGTCGTGGGCCACCATCACCGGCGAGAAGAGCTGCAGCGAGTCTGCGAGCCGATCCTGTGCGGCGTGGCTTTCTTCGAAGGCATCCAACAGCGGAGCCGTGCGCTCTTCGACGTCGAGATTCGCCAGGTAAGCGGCTCGGTAGAAGCCCGGCACTCCCTCCGCGGGCGCCTCGTCGGAGGGGTGTTCCGCCATGTAGATCTCGGCACGTTCTTCGATGTGTTGCCGGGCTTCGGCTTCGGCTCGCCGGGCGCTGGTGAGAAGCTCGACCTGCGACGGCGGTGGGTGTAGGGCGGCGGTGGCGAACTGAACCCCGGAGGGGATCACCACGACAAGACCGATCCAGGCCCCGAGAGCCGCCAGGGCGGCGTTGGTCTGCCGTCGGAAGGACGCCGCGACCAGGGCGACAATCGCGACCCAGAAGAGGCAGTAGGCGGTCATGGCCGACCACCAAACCGCGAAGCGCGCGACCCGTTCCGGGGCGTCGGCCAGCAGCAGCCCGACGCCCGCGGCGATGGCGACGATCGCCCAGGTGGCGGTGGCGGCCACTGAGAGTCGAGCGGCGACGATCGATCCGGGTCGCACACCCTGGACCAGCAGCAAGGGCAGACGCTTGTTCTCTCGCTCAGCGCTCAGGGAATCGAAACCGAGCAAGATGAGCACCAGGGGCAAGAGCACGACCACGACGAAGGTCAGATCGAGCCGGCCCGTAGCGAGTGTCGTCGGACCCTCGACCTCGTAGCGCCGGAACAGCGAGGCCGAGTTCCGCCAGCCCTGGACGATGGCGTAGTGCGGATAGAGCGCGTCCCGTCCGAAGGAGAAGTCGCCGAGCGGTCCCGGTGGCAGGATGGCTGGAAAGCCCAGCGCCATCGGCTGGGCCTGGAAGGGCGAGATCGACTCGCCCGCCTCGGCCTTCTCGAGGGCGCCCATCCACTCCTCGGGTCTTTCAGACATCTCCCCGGGCACGAGCGTCTGCTCGGCGAGCTTCGTTTCGCGCCACTCGAGGCCGGAACCCACCGCCCAAGCCGCTGCGGCGGCGAGAAGCAGGAGCAGCCCCCATTGCACGGGCGAACTCGCCAGGCGGCGAATCTCACGAGCCAGCAGGGTACCGAACATCAGGCGACCTCGATTCTTGAGGCCCGGGCGGTGAGGCCCGAAGCCAGCAACAGCGCGCCGATGGCCCAAGCGAGGAGTACGGCGAACTCGGGCCAGTAGGTTCCGACCACGGTGGGGGTGCGCGGCAGTACTCCGGCGAAATCAGGAGTCCGTTCCCACAGGGATCGGTCGGCCATATAGGTGAAGCCCGCGCCACCGCCTTGTTCCATCATGTCGCGGTTGAGCAACTCGACCATCTTCCGGCGGTGCGATTCGGCCTCCGCCGCGAAGGCGAGTTGGGCGCTCAAGTCCGTCCCCGAGAGTCCCGAGGAGACCCGCTGCAAGGCGAGGAGCGGTGAGAACCAAGCCGCAGCGCGCAGGACCGAGGCCTGTCCGCGCTGCGCTGCATACAGCTCACCGAACAGCCGATCGTAGACGGCGTTCGCGAATTCCTCGTGGGCTTGCAGCTCCATGCCGGCACGGTCGAACCCCAGCTCCTCGAAGGAAGCGGCACCGTAGCGGTCGGCGATCTCCTCCTCGAAGGCCCGAATCGCGGGCGGGCCGGCTTCGCCGGCCCAGAAGGGCGCTTGCGCCTCGTCGAAGATGGCGCGGTTGAGGGCGCTTCCGTCGGGCGTGTCCGAGAGGGATCCGCTGAGCTGTCCGGCGAACATCGGAAGGACCAGGGTGACGACCACCCAGAACGAACCCACGGTCGTCAGGGCGGCGCCTCGCGAGGTGGCCGTCGCGCTAAGGGCGATGCAGGAGAACGCGAAGGCCGCCAGGCCCAGAGTGTAGGAAGCACCCAACAGCAGGACCCTCGGAAGGTCGAGAGGCGCTCCCGCGACCACCCCCGGAAGCAGGGCAACGGCGAAGGCGACCCCTACCAGGGCGAGGACCACCAGGAGCGCCGCAACGGCCTTCACGGCGACGAGTGTGCCCGGGCGCACCCCTTGCGTGAGGAGGGACCGCAGGGTTCCCGCTTCGCGCTCCCCGGCGATCGAGGCGAACAACAGAACGGCGAGGGCGAGACTGCCGAGGACGCGAACCGCCCACGCCGGGTCGAGGGTGGTGAAGGGGGCCCTGGCTCCGACATCCTCGGCTCGTCGCAGGGTGGCGGGATTCTGGTAGTGCGCCTCCAGCCATACGGCGGAACCGGCGTAGTCCGAGATGCCCGAGTCGAATGCGCCGAGAGCAGGCGTCGGCCGGAATGCGTAGCGGGCGAAGTGAGCCGCGCCGTGAGGATTGTTCTCACCTTGCTCGACCCAAACCTCCCGATCGGCGGCCACCGCCGCCTCTCGGTGGCGCGCCGCTTCCTGTGCCCGGTTCCAGCCGTCGACAGCCGCGACGGCGACCAGCGCGATGGCGAGAACTCCGAGGATCCCGAAGCGGCGGTTGCGGCGATGCTGCAAGAGTTCCTTCTCCAGGAGCTTCGCCTTCATCAGGTTACCTCCACCGGCACAGCCTGTTCGCTACCGGCCGCCTCGCGCATATGGTGCAGGTAGATTCGCTCGATCTCCCGGGCGTCGACCTGCGCCGGGTCGACGGTCTCGAGGAGACGGCCCGAGCGCATGATGCCGATGCGGGTTGCGATCTCCTGGGCGCGAAAGATGTCGTGGGTTGCCATCAAGACGGCACGATCCTCGGCTCTCAGGCGCCGCACGTAGGCACCGAAATCGGCGGCTGCCTGGGGATCGAGCCCGGACATCGGCTCGTCGAGGAGAAGGGCGGCGGCGTCTTTCGCGTAGGCGATGGCCAGACCGACCTTCTGACGCATTCCTTTCGAATATCCAGCCACCGCTCGCAGGGCGTCCGGTTGGGAAAGGCCTGCCCAGACGAGAGCGTCGAGATGCTCGTTGCGGCTGCGCTTCCGGCCGGCGAGCGCATCGAACAGTGAAAGATTCTCCAGGCCGGTCAGGTCGGGATAGAGCGCAACGTTCTCCGGGATGTAGGCGAGGCGCTTTCTGGCGCGCTCGGGCTCACGCCAGGGCTCGATACCGTCGACCCGGATCTCACCGGCGTCCGGCGACTGAAAGCCGAGGAACAACTGAATGGTGGTGGTCTTTCCGGCTCCATTGGCGCCCAAAAGGCAGAAGACTTCGCCGCGCTGGACCTCCAAGTCCAGCGCGGCGAGGGCGGTGGTTCTTCCGAACCGCTTGGTGGCCCCGCTTGCGCTCAGCATCCCCGTCGGCTCCGACGGATCGTTGGGATAATTCCTTGTTCAGGTCGATTCATGGCGACAGGACTCCTTCCGACACGGCTTGAGGTTTTGTGGGTGGGCCGGCGGTCTCGTTCCGAGAGTCCATCGAGCGGCCTCGTCGAAACGGGTGCTGTGGAGCCGGGCTCTCGTGGGGAGCCGCGACGTGCCAGCGGACGCCGTGGCCCAGGGCAGACCGACGGCTTCTTTCAGAGCGTGGGGGAAACCCTAGGCGGTTGGCGGTCCGCGCAGAGGCGGAGTTCGCCAGGAGTCACAGGGGCGCGCCGGCCCTTGCGCTTCGGCGGAGAGGCGGTCCTGCGCAGCGACGCCCGAGGTGGGGACCGCAAGAGCGTGCGGCTCGACGGCCGTTTGCTGAACCAGGCAGAAGGTGCAGTGGTGCTCGTCCTGTGCGTCACTGAGGGAGTGGTCGTGACCGAATCCGACGAGGCCGGCGGCGAGTGCCAAGACCGCGAGAAGGGAGATGCAGCGACGGAACGCGGTGCGCTCTCCTAGGCTCCTCAGCAAATCGGTGGACTGGGACACAATCAAGAAGTGGATCACGCTTCCAAGACAGCCGTCAAGAGCCGCGCGGCGATCGGGCGGTGTCTTTCGCGGCTGGTGTAAACTCTACGGTAGTCTGCGGAGCGATTACTGATGTTCGAAGCGAATAGGCACCGGACCTCCAGCGCCTTTGGGCTGCGAATCGCGGCTTGCGCCGCGCTTCTGCTGCTCGGGCTCCACGGTGTCTCGGTCGCCGGGCATCACCACGGTGCCGACGCGGACCGCGAGTGTGAACTGTGCCACTTCGGTCAGGTCGTTGCCGTGGCGCCGGAGCCGCCGGCCGCTTCGCCGGTGGCGCCGGAAGCAGGTCTGCACATCGAAGAACCGGCCTGGATCTCCGGTTCAGAGGTTCGGAGTCTCCCTCCCTCCCGCGGTCCACCCGCCTGACATCCTCCACGCCGAAGTTTTCAAGCTACACGCTGCCCAGCCGGTGCGGACGGCGACCACCGCTGTCCCTTTCGCCGATCCGCGAACACCGCTGACGGGCGCGACCTGATGTCCGGTCATCGGCCCCCTTGCTCGACGGGCTTCGGTGATCATCACCCCGACCGAGGACGCAGGAGGAACTGGCGATGAACGTCGACCCTTCGGACAAACCGAATCCCGAGGGAGGCCACCGTTCGGGAAAGAACAACCGTGATTGGGGACCGCTGGTCTCGCTGGCCGAGCGCTCGATCCTTCGCTATCTCGCCCTGCCGACGCTGGCCGCCGGTGGTCTCGCGTGGGTGACGAGGAGCTGGAGCGACAGCGCTTTCTTTTTTCTCATCTTTGCCGGTGATGTGCTCACCGCCGGCGCTACTGCCGGATACAGCCAAGCGGGTGAGATGTCGATGTCCGACCGCATCAGAGCGCTGGTGCGGATCCTGATCGTTTTGATTGCGGTGATCGATCGCACCATGGGCCCGGCGGCGAACCACCCGGCGTACATCAGCGTCATCGGCATCGCCCTGGCGGTCGGGGGCATCGCGATGCTGCAGCTCGCCGCCGCCGCCTTCCGGCGGGCGGAAACCCCGATCTTCGTCACCGCCGCGCCGACGGTACTGGTGCGTGACGGCGTTTTTCGCTATCTGCGCCACCCGGGCTACGTGGGCCTGGTGTCCGTCACCGTTGGCGCCGTGTTGCTGCTGCGCAGCCTTTGGGCCGCGGCGATCGCACTGGTCGTGTACGGCATCTGGCTCGGCATCCGGATTCGCCGCGAAGAGGCTTGGCTGCGGGAAATCTTCGGTGCCGAGTACGAAGCCTGGGCGGCGCGGACCCGGCGCTTCATCCCGTTCGTTTTCGGCCTGATGATGACGGTGGGGGTGGCGCGGTGACGTCTCCCGACGGAAGAGCTGGACAAACGAACCCTTGTATTGATATAAAAGCATTCATGCAGTTGTCTATAAAAAGTGCGAGCCGAGGAAGCGGCCCGTTGGCCATGCCGTGAAATTCGACTTCTCTTCTTGATCGGCGTAGAGTCTGCATCTCATGCGAAGAATTCGATCAGCGAATGGACGACACATCGCACTCGCGGTGGGTGCGTTGCTCGTTCTCGTTTCCTTCGCAGCGAACGCAGCGGTGGAGTTTGCGCACGACCACGCGGTGCAGGCCGAACACAACTGCGTTCAGTGCCGTTTGCAGTCCGAGGTCGCGGTGGATCCGGGCACGCCGGATCTGCTCGGATTCTCGGCGTTGGTTGCCGCAGCTCCCCGAGCGGTGCCCTTCGCCCTAGACGATCCGAATGCCTCGCCGCCCACCTCGCGCGGCCCTCCCACCTAGTCCCCACCCGTTTTCTGACCCTTTCGGTCACCCATTCCGCCACGCAGAGTCCTGCGGAGGGTGACTCACAGCCCCTGTCGGTGATCCACCGGCCCCGCTGCCGACCTCCCGATGGGCAAGGTCTAGAAGCCATCTAGTTCGCCGGAGTCTCATCCGGCAAGGCCAGATACCGAGGCATTGCGCTCGCACCTTGCGGGTGGCATCGCTTCGGCTCAGGAGACCCATGACGTGACGGTCTCGAATCACGCTGCCTATTCCGGGGCGGTGGTCTTCGACCAGATCGTGCGGTGGCGCGCCAGCGACCATCCCGAGCGCACGGCGTTTCGTTTCCTCGCCCGCGGTGAAGAACTCGTCGAAGAGCTGACCTATGGCGAGCTCGACCGCCGGGCGCGGGCGCTGGCGACGCGCCTACAAGACACCGGCCAAGCCGGCGACCGGGCGCTTCTGATTCTGCCTCCCGGTCTCGACTTCGTCGTGGCTTTCGTCGGATGTCTGTATTCCGGTCGGATTGCCGTTCCGCTGTCGCCGCCGCGCCCCGGCCGTAGCTCGCCGGCGCTCGAAGCGGTGCTGGCGGACGCTCGGCCGCGCTGGTTGCTCGACGATGGCGGCGTGGTCGGTCGAGGGAAGCGGCTCTACCCTGAGCTGGAGGCGCTGGAGTCGATCTCCGTCGGTGACCACGACGACCGGGGAGACTCGGACGGCCCGCGATCCGACGGGCGTTTCGGTGACGCCGATGCGGACGCCGTGGCTCTGATCCAGTACACCTCCGGTTCGACCCGACGGCCGCGCGGGGTGGTGGTTCGCCACCGCAACCTGCTGCACAACCAGGAGCAGATCCGCGCCGCCTTCGGTCAGTCCGAGCGCTCGGTGGTGGTGAGCTGGCTGCCGCTCTACCACGACATGGGGCTCCTGGGCGCGGTCCTCCAGCCGCTCTACTGCGGCGCCACCTGCGTTCTGATGCCGCCCGCCTCCTTCGTTCAGCGGCCGCGCCGCTGGCTGGAAGCGATCGATCGCTACCGCGGTACCACCAGCGGCGGTCCCGATTTCGGCTACGCCCACTGCCTGCGGCGGATCCCTCCGGACGACCGTGCAGGCCTGGACCTGTCGTCTTGGCGGGTCGCCTTCAACGGCGCCGAGCCGGTGCGCGCCGACACCATGAACGATTTCGCCGAGGCGTTCGCACCGGCCGGATTCGACCGCTCGGTGTTCTTCCCCTGCTACGGCTTGGCGGAGGCGACCCTGTTCGTCACCGGCGGGGAAGCGGGCTCCGGCGCTCGGGTCGAGAGGTTCGATTCGTCGGCCCTCGAAGGACACCGTGCCGAGGCTTCTCGCGCCTCCGATGGGCGCCCGCTCGTCGCCTGCGGCCGGCCGCGCGGCGACCAGCGTGTCGCCGTGGTCGAGCCGCTCCACCGGCAGCCGCTGCCGAGCGGACAGGTGGGGGAAATCTGGGTGAGCGGCGAGAGCGTCGCGGCCGGTTACTGGGGTCGCCGGCGGGAAACGGCGCGCACCTTCGGCGCCCGCTTGGTCGGTGAGAGCGAAGGGCGGACCTACCTGCGCACCGGCGATCTCGGCTTCGTCGACGAGGCCGGCGACCTGTTCGTCGCCGGCCGGCTGCTCGATCTGATGGTGCTGCGCGGCCGCAATCTCCATCCGCACGACCTAGAGGCCATCGCCACGGCCTCGAAGGGCGTCGGCGGAGCGGCGGCCTTCGAGGCCGAGGTCGAGGGCGACCCTCGGGCGGTGGCCGTCATCGAAGTCGGTCGCCGACCCCGGCCCGACGAAGTGGCCCGGGTCTCGGCCGCCGTGCGTGCGGCGATCGCCGCGGAGATGGAGGTGGCCGCCGTCGTCGTTCCGGTGAGCGCCGGCGCCATTCCCCGAACGACGTCGGGCAAGGTCCGGCGGTCGGCGTGCCGGTCGGCATGGCTCGCCGGCGATCTGCCCGTCGTCGAGCTTCCCGCCGTGGATTCGGCCGCCGTCGAGCGGGTTTTGCTCGCCACTTCCGTGGACGGGGTGCCCAAGGTGCCAGCTCCCGGCGGTGGCGCGGAGGCGTGCCGGCGGGCGGTGCTCGACTGGCTCGAAGGCGCCGCCGAAGAGTGCCTGGAAGGTGCCGTCGACCCGGAGCGGCCGCTGGTCGAACAGGGTCTCGACTCCCTCGCCGCCTCGGAGCTGGCTCACCGCATCACGCAGACCCTCGGAAGTGCGCTCAGCGCGGCCGACCTGCTCGGCGGTGCGTCGCTGGTGGCGATCGCCACGACGCTGTCGGCGGCCGCTGGCGATGCGGCCGCTCCGGAACCGCCGGGGGCGCCGGGCCGCTACCCGCTGTCGCCGGCGCAGCTCGGGCTGTGGATCGAGTGGCGCCGTGATCCCGACTCGGCCGCCCTGCACATCGCCGCCGCCGCGGAACTCGACGCGGCGACGGACGCGGATCGCTTGGCCGCGGCGGTCACCACCTTGACCGAGCGACACGCCGCTCTCCGGACGCGTTTTCCGGCGGCCGATGCCGGCGCCGTACAGGAGATTCTGGCCGAGGCCGCACCGGATTGGCAGGTGATCGAGGCCGCCGGCTGGAGCCGATCCCGCCTGCGCCGCAGCGCGATCGCCGAGGCCCACCGGCCGTTCGATCTGGCAACCGCGCCGGCGGTCCGCCTCCGCCTCTTTCGCCGGCCGGCCGGCCGCGATGTCCTGCTCCTCGCGGTGCACCACCTGGTCGCTGACCTCGGTTCCTTCACTGTGATGATCGACGAGCTCGGCGACCTGGTAGCGGACGGCGACTCGGCGCTGGCGCCGGTGGCGACCGATCCACCGGCGGTTGATCGCTGGCGAAGGAAGCGACTCACCGGCGAACGCGGAGACCGACTGCGAGGTGCCTGGCGCCGCGCCCTCGATCCGCCGCCGGAAGATCTCGATCTGGCGACGGACCGTCCCCGCCCGGCCCGCTTCCGCGGGCGTGCCGCCAGCGTGCAGCGCACCCCCAGGGATCTATCTTCGGACCTCGAGAAGATCGCTGCGGCCACCGGGGTGACTCCCTTCACGGCGCTCCTCGCCGGCTGGCGCGCGCTCCTTCTGCGACACGGCGGGGGAGGGGATTTGCTGATCGCGACCCCGTCCGCTGGGCGGGATCATCCGGCCCTCGCCCGTACGGTCGGGTATCTGGTCGAACGAACTCTCGTCCGCAACGCCGTCGGCGCCCGCGACTCCTTCGCGCAGATCGCGGCGGCGGAAGGCCAGGCGCTGCGGGGCGCGCTGGAGCGTGCCGAGGTGCCGCTGACCGAGTGGATCGGCGAGCTGCTCAGTCATTCTCTCGGGGAGCGCGATCCTTCGCGTCCGCTGCTGGCCCAGACGGTGGTCAACTGGCAAGCGGTCCGTCGTGGAGGGGCGGGGCCGCCTAGGCCGAGCAGCGGGGACTCCTCGCGTGCCGATCTCCTCGCCGGCTTCGCGCTCGGCGTGCCCGGAGTCAAGGTCCAGGCCGGCGGGCTGGGTTTGGTGTCGTTCCCGCTGGAGCGGTGCGCATGCCAGGTCGAACTCGAGCTGACGGCGGCGTCGGCGCCGGGGGGTGGGTTGCTCCTCGATCTGCTGTTTGACCGAGACCTCTACGACGCGGCAACGGCTCGGCGCCTGCTCGATCATCTTGCCAGCCTGCTGTCGGCGGCCGCCGCCGAGCCCGCCAGGCGCTTGTCGGAGCTGCCCCTGCTGTCCCTCGCCGAGCGGCGACAGCTAGCGGCATGGAATGACACCGGGGCGGGGACCGTCGGGGGTGCGCTGGTGCCGGATCGAATCGTCGCGGCCGCCCGGCGCTACCCGCAGGCCCCGGCCCTGATCGGCGAGTCGGGCGAGATGCGCTACGAAGAACTCATCGCCCGCGCCCGGGCCGTGGCGGCGCGGCTCCAGACCTTCGGAGTCGGCCCGGAGGCGGTGGTTGCGGTTGTCGGTGAGCGCTCAACGAAGCGCCTCGTCGGCTTTCTCTCGGTCTTCTTCGCCGGTGCCGCGTACCTGCCGCTGCCGTCAAGCGAGCCGTCCGCCCGGGTGGAAGCGATGCTGGCGGCGGCCCGGCCGGCGGTGATTCTCGTCGTCGATGGCGAGCCGGCTCTACCCACCGACGGCCCGCCGGTGCTGCGCTTCGCGGACGTGGGTTCCGAAGCTCCGGATGCTGCTGAAGATCCCGATTGGCGGCCGCCCAGGCTCGAGCCCGAGCATCCGGCCTATGTGCTTTTCACCTCCGGCTCGACCGGTCAACGGAAGGGCGTGATCGTCCCCCACGGCGCCCTGCTCAACCGCTTGGTCTGGATGCAGGATGCCCTTGTACTGGAGCATGGTGAGCGCGTGCTGCACAAAACGCCGGCCGGCTTTGACGTCTCGGTGTGGGAGATGTTCTGGCCGCTGATGGTGGGCGCGGCGGTGGTGGTGGCGCGGCCCGGCGGCCAGCGCGATCCGGAGTATCTGGCCGCTGCGATCGAGCGCTTCGGTGCCACTACGTTGCACTTCGTTCCCTCCCTGCTGGCTCCGTTCCTCGAAGTCGAGGACCTGCCCGAGTTGCGCTCGCTGCGCCGGTTGGTGACCAGCGGTGAGGCGCTGACCGGCGCGCACGTTGCGCGCTTCTTCGAGCGCCGGCCGGTCCGGTGCGAGTTGTTCAACCTCTACGGCCCGACGGAAGCGGCGATCGATGTGAGCTGGTGGCGCTGTGAACCGGCGGCAGGGGAGGCCGCGCCGCCGATCGGCCATCCCATCGACGGCATCCGTCTCCACGTCCTCGACGGCGAGTTCCGTCCGGTTCCGGTGGGCGTTCCCGGGGAGCTCCATATCGCCGGTGCCGGCCTGGCGCGCGGTTACTTGGGCGACCCGGTTCGCACCGCCGCGACCTTCGTGCCCGAAGCCGGTGCTTCGGAGCCCGGCGCGCGCGCCTATCGCAGCGGCGACCGGGTGCGGCGCCGGGCCGACGGCGCCATCGAGTTCCTCGGCCGCGTCGACCGCCAGGTCAAGGTGCGCGGCGTGCGGATCGAGCCGGGCGAAGTGGAGGCGGCGCTGGCCGCTGACCCGGCCGTGCGCCGGGCGGCGGTGGTGGAGATCGACGGGCGGCTGGTCGCCTACTGGGAGCCGGCCGCCAGCGAGGACACGGCAGAGGTCGCCGGCGAGGGCATCGCTGAGGATTCCCTGAGGCGTCGCCTCGGGGAGCGGCTGCCCGCCGCTCTGGTGCCCTCGCGGCTGGTGGCGATGGATCGATTGCCGTTGACCGCGAGCGGCAAGCTCGACCGGCGCTCGCTGCCGGCCCCACCTGCGGTCGCCGTCGCTGGCGAACCGCCCCGGGGCGAAGCCGAGGCTGCCCTGGCGGCGGTTTGGCAGCGGGTGCTCGAAACTCCGGTGACCGGCCGCGAGGCAAGCTTTTTTGCTCTCGGCGGCGACTCGATCCGCGCTCTCCAGGTAGTGGCCGGGGCGCGTGAATCGGGGCTGGAGTTGGTTCTCGACGACGTCTTCGGCCATCCGACCCTGGCGGCGCTGGCGGCCGTCGCCCGGCCGGCGAGGGAGTCCGGCGCGGCGGACGGAGTAGCGGAGCCCTTCGAGCTGCTGCGGGCGGACGAACGGCTTCTCGCCGAAGATCCGGAGCTCGAGGACGCCTACCCGCTGAGCCGCGTCTACGCCGGTTTGATCTTCCACTGCGGGCACAGCTCCGATTACGAGGTCTACGTCACCACCGTCCGGCTGCGCGGTCGTTTTGACGGCACCGCCCTGGCTGCCGCGCTCACCGCCCTGGTGGCGCGTCACCCGGCGCTGCGAACGAGCTTCGACCTCGGCGGTTTCCGCCGGTCTCTGCAGCGGGTTCACCGCCGGCTCACGGTGCATCCAAAGGTCGTCGACCTCCGACCCATGTCGCCATCGGAACGGCGCTCGGCACTCCAGGGCTGGCTCGCTGGCGAACCCCGCCGAGGGTTTGATTGGCGCCGTCCGCCCCTGCTGCGGGTCACTGTCCATCGCCTTGCCGAGGACGACTTCCAGCTCACCGTCGCCGAGCCGATCCTCGACGGCTGGAGCGTCGCCCGGCTGCTACGCGAGCTCCTCGAGGACTACGCCCTGCGGGCCGCCGGAGGACCGGTCACGGAGCGTCCGTCGCCCTCGGCGGCCCCACGCCACCACGTGGCCCTCGAGCTTGCGGCCCTGGAGTCGCCGGAGCCGAGCGAATACTGGTGCCGGGTGATCGCCGATGCGCCCCGCGGCCGATTGCCGGAAGCCGTTTCGCAGCATTCGGCGGGGAGAGTGCGGCGGCGGACTTCACCGGTCGTTGGCGCGGCGCTGGTGGCGGCGGCGGAGCGCCTCGCCCTACCGCTCAAGAGCTTGCTGCTGGCGGTTCATGCCGTCGTCATGGGCCGGATCACCGGCGAAGACGACGTTCTCACCGGCATGCTGTTCCACGGTCGGCCGGACCTGCCGGACGCGGACCGTACCCTCGGCCTGTTCTTGAACCCGGTTTGCCTGCGATTGCGCCTGGGGAATCGGAGCTGGGCGGACCTCGCCGCCGCCGCCGCCGCGGCGGAGCGGCAAATGCTGCCGTACCGGCGGTATCCGATGGCGGAGCTGGTGCGGAAGAACAACGGCGAGCTGCTGTTCGACGGGCTGTTCAACTTCACCCACTTTCACGTCTACCGCGAGCTCGTCGGGATCCCGGGGCTCGAGATCGTCGCCGGCGACGCCAGCGATCAGACCTACTATCCGTTGACCGCCCAGCTCCATCTCGACCACGAGTCGGGCCGCCTCGAGGTCGCCCTCGACACCCGGCCGCCGTCCGCCGGCGGACCGGACGCCGAACTGGCGGAGGAGATCGTGGAGCTTTACCTGGAGGCGCTGTCGGCGGCGGCGGCCAATCCCGCAGCCGGCCACCTGGAGCGTCCGCTGCTGGCGG
Organism: Acidobacteriota bacterium; assembly: GCA_039030395.1. Taxonomy (NCBI): domain Bacteria; kingdom Pseudomonadati; phylum Acidobacteriota; species Acidobacteriota bacterium. The sequence continues at coordinate 16,721 of JBCCEF010000012.1, read as the reverse complement.
CCGCCGACCGCCAGCGCGAGCGACGCTGGAACGCCACCGCCGCCGTGTTCCCGCAAGGCGACGAGGTGCTGCACGAGCTGGTCGCCAGCACCGCCCGGCGGTACCCCACCCGCGAGGCGGTGCGCTGCGGCGAGCGCGCCCTGACCTACGGCGAGCTGACCCGCCGCTTCCGCGCCCTGGCGGCCCGCCTGGTCTCGGCCGGGGTGGTAGATGAACACCCCGTCGCCGTCTGCTGCGAGCGGTCGTCCGGTCTGCTGGTCGCTCTGCTCGGCGTGGCCGCCGCCGGCGCGGCCTTTCTTCCCCTCGATCCGGAGCACCCGGAAGAGCGCCTGGCGTGGATCGCCGGCGACGCCCTGAGCGGCGGTGAGCGGCCGGTGGTGGTGGCCGACGCCGCCAGCCTGCGGCGGGCGCCCGCCCTCGCCGAACTGGCGCGCCGGGGCCTCCTGCTGCGCGTTGACGACGCCGGGAGCTACGAAAACGGCGGCGAGGGCGGCCGCCTGGACTCTCGGGTTTCGGCCGATCCGGATCGGCTGGCCTACGTCTTCTACACCTCCGGCTCGACCGGCCGGCCGAAGGGGGTGGCGGTGAGCCACCGCTCCCTGGTCAACCGGTTGCTTTGGGGGCAGGCCGAGATGCCGCTCGAGCCCGGCGAGGCCGTGCTGCACAAAACCTCGATCGGGTTCGACGTCTCTCTCTGGGAGCTGTTCTGGCCGCTGGTCGCCGGCGGCCGGGTGGTGATGGCACCGCCGGAGCGCATCGACCCCGCGTCCCTCGCCGCGCTGATTCGCGACGAGGCGATCACCACGGCCCACTTCGTGCCCTCGCTCCTGCGGCTGTTTCTCGACGACCCGGAGGCCGTCCGCTGCGGCGGCGTCCTGCGGCGGGTGGTGGCCAGCGGCGAGGCGCTGGCGCCGGACCTGGTGGCGAGATTCTTCCAGGTCTTTCCGCAGCCCGGGCCGGCGCTCCACAACCTGTACGGCCCGACCGAGGCGGCGATCGAAGTCACCGCCCACCGCTGCACGCCGGAGGACGCTGCCGGTCCGGTGCCCCTCGGGTTGCCGGTGGCGAATACCCGAATGCGCATTCTCGATCGCTTCGGCGTGCCGCTCGCCGCCGGCGTCGCCGGCGAACTGGCGCTGGGCGGCGTGCAGCTCGCTCGGGGCTACCTCGGCCGCCCGGCGCTCACCGCCGAGCGCTTCGTTCCGGATCCCCTCGCCGAAGCGCCGGGCGATCGCCTCTACCGCACCGGCGACCGCGCCCGCCGGCGGCGGGCCGATGGAGTGATCGAGTACCTCGGCCGGCTGGACGCCCAGTTCAAGCTGCGCGGACAGCGCATCGAGCCCGGGGAAGTGGAGGCGGCGTTGCTCGAGCTGCCGGAGGTGCGCGAAGCGGCCGTCGATCTGCGCGGCTCGGAACGTGACGCGCGGCTCGTCGGCTGGATTGTGCCGCGGCGCCCGCAGCCCGATCTCGCCGCCCTGCGCCGCTCGCTGGCGGCCCGCCTGCCGCACTTTATGGTGCCGGCCGAGTTGGTGACGGTGGAGGACCTGCCCCGCACCGGAAGCGGAAAGATCGACCGCCGGGCCCTGCCGGCGCCGGCCGGAGAGGCCCGCCTCGCTGAGCTGTTGGCCGCGGTGCGAGAACTCTCGGACGCTGAGGCCCGGGAACGGTTGGCGGCCGTGGGGGAGGAGCGATGAGCGCTCCGAATCGCCCGGATCTGGGGGCCGAGGTGGCGGCCCTGTCGCCGGAGAAGCGCCGCCTGCTGGAGAAGCTCTTGGACGCCGAAGGGCTCTCCCTCGGTCGCGAGCGGCCGCCCTACGAGGAGCCTGCCGACGATGCGGCGCGTACTCTCGCCGGGATCTGGCAAGAGGTACTCGAGGTCGAGCGGGTGGGCGCCCGGGATGACTTCTTCCAGCTCGGCGGCGATTCGATTTCCTGCCTGCAGATGGTCGCCCGGGCACGGTACCGAGGCCTCTCGCTCGACACCCGGGAGGTCTTCGAGACGCCGGTGCTCGGCGACCTCGCGGCGCGCGCCGAGAGGGTGAAGGGGGCTTCATCGGCGCACTCCTCGTCGGCGGGGGATCCGGAGCCCTTCACCCTGCTCGCCTTCTCCTCGGAGCGCTTGGCGCGGCTGCGGCAGGAGCATCCGGGAATCGAAGACGCCTACCCGCTGACCCCGGTCCAGGCGGGCATGCTCTTCCACGTCCTCGCCGACGAGGATCCCGACCTCTATCGCGACCACGGTCTGGCGACGGTCGTCGGCGCCCTCGACCGGGCCGCCTTCGGCCGCGCCTGGCGGCGCCTGGCGGCGCGGCATCCGGCGATGCGTACTGCCTTCCTTTGGCGCGGCGTCGAGCGCCCGATCCAGCTCGTACATGCCGAGGTGGACACCGGGATCGAAGATCTCGACCTGCGGCAACTCTCGTCGGCGGAGGTCGAGGCGCGGATCGCCGAGCGGCTCGAGGAGGATCGGCGGCGCCCTCTCGAACTCGACCGCCCGCCGCTCTTCCGTTTGACCCTGGTCCGTTGTCCGGATCGCGACGGCCGTCCCTGCCACCGTTTGCTGTGGACCCACCACCACATGGCCCACGACGCCTGGTCGCTGGTCGTGCTGGTGCGGGAGCTCCTCGCTCTCTATGGCGAGGAGGCCGGTGGCGAGGGAGCGGCGCTGCCGCCGGCTCCGGCCTTTGCGCGCCACGTCGCCCGCAGCGCAACCTTCGATCCCGAGGCATCGGAGGCCTTCTGGCGCCGCCTCTACGGAGCGGCGGAGCCGACTCCGCCGCCGGGCGATCGCGGCCCCGGCCGGCCGCCGGAGCACCGGTACTGGATTCGGCCTCTGCGCGCCGAGACCTACCGGGACCTGCGCCTGCGAAGCCGCCGGGCCGGCCTGACCGTCAGCACGGCCCTCCACGCGGCGTGGGCGTTGCGCCTTGCCTCCGCCGCTGCTCCGGCGCGGCGGGAAGTGGTGTTCGGAACGGTCGTCGCCGGCCGTCCCGCCGACCTGCCGGGAGCGGAGGCGATGGTGGGTCTCTTCATCCACACCCTGCCGCTGCGCCTCGAGCTGCCGCCGAACCGCCCGTTCGGCGAATGGCTGGCGGAGGTGCAGGAGCGGGTTCACGAGTTGCGCGCCCACGAGCAGACGCCGCTCACGGTGGTGCAGCGCTGGAGCGGCCGGGGTCGTGAGCCGCTGTTCGAGACGGTGCTGGTGGTGCAGAACGTCTTCACCGGCGACGCCTCGGGCGCCGGCCTCGCGCTCGCCGGCTTCGAGCTGGCCGGGCACACCCACTATCCGCTGCTGCTGCGCGCCACGCCGGGTGAAGCGCTCTCCCTCGAGGGTCTCGCCGACGGTGCGCGGGTGCCGGAGACGGAAGGTCTGTTGAGCGACGTCGAGTGGCTGCTCGGCGAGATCGCCGCCTGCGATGGGGACCGGCCCCTCGGCGATCTGCTGACCGCCGTCCAGGCCCACCTGGCGCAGGCCGGGGAGGTCGCTCGCGGCGCCTACCGGCGGGCGGGTCTTGAACGCCTGCGCGCCGCTGCGGCGAAAGCCATCGATCGAGACCAAGAGACCGACAAGGAGATTCCCTCATGACTCAGAAGCCGAGCCTCGCCGGCCTGGGAAGCATTCGCCCCCGGACGGTCACCGTCGACTCCGAACTCACCGTCCGCCGCTCCACTCTTCCGGGTTTGGCCGAGTTGCCGCTATTGATCGAGCCAGAAAGAACCGGCGGCGATTTCGCGGCCTGGGCCCGCGGCCAACGGGCAACCTTCGACCGCGAGCTCGCCACCGCCGGCGGCATCCTCTTTCGCGGCTTCCATATCGACGGGCCGGAGGGGTTCCAGCGTGCCGTTGAGGCGCTGGGCGGCGAAGCCCTCGAGTACAAGGAGCGGTCCTCGCCGCGGAGCGAGGTATCCGGGCGGGTCTACACCTCCACCGACTACCCGCCGGATCAACCGATTTTTCTCCACAACGAGAATTCCTACGCGCACCGCTGGCCGGCGCGGATTTTCTTTTTCTGTGACATCGAGCCCGATGAGGGAGGCGCCACCCCGCTCGCCGACGTGCGCCGGGTGTACGACCGGATCCCCGAGGAAATGCGTCGCCGCTTCGAGGAGCGCGGCATCCTCTACCGGCGAAACTTCAGTGACCTGGTCGGTCTGTCCTGGCAGACCGTCTTTCAAACCGATTCCCGCGAAGAGGCCGAGGGCTATGCCACCGCCGCCGGCTACCGGATCGAGTGGCTCGCCGGCGACCGCCTGCGCACCGAGCGGCGGGCGCCGGCGGTGGTGCGGCATCCGGGCACAGACGAGCCGATCTGGTTCAACCACGGCACGTTCTTCCACCTCTCGACGCTGCCGGACGCCGTGCGCGAAGGGTTGGAAGCGCTGTTCCCGCGCGAGGAGCTGCCCAACCACACCTACTACGGCGATGGCAGTGAGATCGAAGCCGAGACGATGGCTGCTCTACGCCAGGCATACCGCGACGAGACCATCTCGTTCCCCTGGCGCCGCGGCGACCTGCTGATGCTCGACAACATGCTCGTCGCCCACGGCCGCGAGCCGTTTCGCGGAGAGCGCCGGATTCTGACCGCGATGACCGAGCCGATCGAGGCCGCGGAGCTGCCGGAGACGGCGCCATGACCGTGACCTCGCCTCCGACCCTGGCCGGCTATCCGCTGTCGCCTCAGCAGAGCCGACTGTGGTCGCTGCCGGGGGGCCGTGATCGGCGAACGGTGCTGCGCCTCGAGGTCACAGGGATGGCCGACGGGGCGCGACTGCGCGGAGCGCTCGAGGAAGCGGTGCGGGCGCACGAGGTGCTGACCGCGGCCTTCCGCGAGCCACCGGAGCTCGGTGTGGCGGTGCAGGTTCCCGGCGAGCTGTCGCCGGAGGTCACGCTGCTCGCTCTCGGCGATGGCGGCGAGGAACCTACGTCGGCCGTCGAGCGCCTGTGGCGGCGAGAGCGGGAGGCCGGTCCTGGGCCGCTGCGGGCAGCTCTTGCGCCTCTCGGCGACGGCCGCTGGGCGGTGGTCGTGGGGATGGCGTCCCTCGGCGCCGATGCCGCTTCCGCCCGCGCCTTGGCCGCCTCGCTGGCGGCGGCGCTGGCGGGCGAACTCGAGCCGGGTATCCAGTATGCGCAGTACGCCGCCTGGCTGGAGGAGATGGCGGCCAGCGAGGAAGGACGACAGGCGGCGGCCCACTGGCAGGGCCTGACGCCCGCGCCGCCGCCGCGGCTGCCCCTCGCCGGCCGCGGGCCGCGCCCGGGAGGGCGCTTGCGAGTGACCGTGCCGCTCGCCGAGGCGGCCCTCGACGAGCTCGAGACGGTCGCTCGCCGGGCCGCCGGCAAGGGGGCCGAGGGGGCCATCTGGCCGGCCCTGTGGAGCGAGCTGCTGGTGCGCTTCGACGCCTCCCCGGCGGCCGGGCCGTGGAGCCTCCGAATGATCGCCGAGAGCCGGCGTTTCGCCGAGCTGGAGGGAATGCCGGGGCTGCTGGAGCGGGACCTGCCGGTGATCGCGGAACCGGCCGGTGGCGAGGCGGTCGCCGTAGCGGTCCGGCGGTGGCAGGAGCGGCTGGCCGAGGCGGAGGAGTGGGCCGACGGTTACGCGGCCGCCGGGCGCGATGCCGGCGGCATGCCGAACGGCCAGGCGGTCGGCTTCGAGCGGGTGGAGCTGGGCGACGCTTTCGAGGCCGGCGAGGCGACGGTGCGGGCGGCGGACGTCGAGTGCGAAGTGGCGCCTATTGCGCTGCGCCTGCGCCGGGTTGCCTCCGCCAGAGGCGGCTCCCTCGAGTTGGTCGCCGACGGCGAAGTGTGGGCCGAAGCGGCGGTCGAGGAGTTGGCCGCTGCGTTGGCGTCCCTCGGCCGACAGGCGCTCGACCGGCCGGAGGTACCGCTCGGCCAGCTCTCGGCGGTGGGCGAGGCGGCCGGCCGCCGGCTGCTCGCCTGGAGCCGGGGGGCCGACCCGGTGGAGTTCGTCCCGGTCCCTCGGCGGATCGCGGCACTAGCGGCCCGCCGGCCGGCGGCACCGGCGGTCGAAGATCCGGAACTGGGCACGCTCACTTATGAAGAGTTTAGGCGGCGAGCCGCCGCGGGTGCGCGCCTCCTCCGGCGCAAGGGAGTTCGCGACGAAGACATCGTCGCAGTGCTCGCTTCGCCGGGCGCACCCGCGGCGGTCGCAGTGTTCGCCGTCCTCGAAGCCAGGGCCGCTTGCCTGCCCCTCGATCCCGAACACCCGCCGGCACGGCTCGCCCATGCGGTTCGTGACGCCGGCTGCCGGCTGTTGGTGAGCGCGGCGGATCAGCCGGTGCCCGAGGTCCTCGCGGAACTCGAACGGGTCGACCTGGCCGATTCCGCCCTCGCCGAAACCGGTGACGGCAGCGAGACGGAAGGGGAAGAGGCCGGGTCTCCAGCACCCTGTGCGGAGTCCCTCGCGCTGGTGATCTACACCTCCGGCTCGACCGGTGAGCCGAAGGGGGTGATGGTGCCGCACGGCGCGCTCGATGCCTATCTCACCTGGGCGCGAACCACCTATGCCGCGGAACCTGGCCCGGTGCCGCTCCACGGCTCCCTCGCTTTCGATCTTGCGGTCACCAGTCTACTGACGCCGCTCCTCGCCGGGGGGACCCTGGTGCCGGTGCCGCCGCGGCCAGGAGCCGAGGGATTGGTCCGGCTACTCGCCGAGCGCGACGGCTTCCGGTTCCTGAAACTGACCCCGAGTCACCTGCGGCTATTGGCCGCGGCTCGTCCGCAGGGCGCCGGTGCGCCGGCGGAGGGTCTAGTGGTCGGCGGCGAGGCGCTCCACGGTGCCGATCTTGAAGGGTGGAGCGATCGGCCGGTGTGGAACGAGTACGGTCCGACGGAATGCACCGTAGGGTGCATCGCCGGACGCGCCGGCGACAGCCCCTGGCAGAGCGACGCGGTGCCGATCGGCGCTCCCATCGCCGGTGCCCGAGCGCACGTCCTCGACCGGGTCGGGTCACCGGTGCCTGCGGGAGCCGCCGGTGAGCTCTATGTCGGCGGTTCGGGGGTCACCCGCGGCTACCTCGGACGACCGGGGCAGACCGCCGTGCGCTTTCTCCCGGATCCATTCGCCGGTGAGCCGGGCGCCCGGCTCTACCGCACCGGCGATCGCGCCCGTTGGCTCCCAGACGGACAGCTCGAGTTCCTCGGCCGCGCCGACGACCAGATCAAGGTGCGCGGAGTCCGCATCGAGCCGGGGGAGGTCGAGGCCGCCCTGGCGACGCATTCAGGGGTCGTGGAGGCCGCGGCGGCGCTGCACGGTGACGGTAACGATAGCGGCGCCGATGTGCGGCTGGTCGCCTTCTACGTGCCGACGAGCCCGGAGTCTCCGGTCGCGGTGGGCGACCTGCGCGCCCACCTCGCTGCCTGGCTGCCGGAGCCGGCGCTACCGGCGGCCTTCGTACCCCTCGCGGCGCTGCCGCGCACCGCCGCCGGCAAGCTCGACCGCGCCGCCCTGCCCGAGGCGGGAGCGCAAGCCGGCGGTGACGGCGGCATGCCCCGAACCGTCGAGGAGGAGCTTCTGGCGGCGGCCTGGTGCCGCGCCCTCGGCATCGACCGGGTTGGCATCGACGACGATTTCTTCGCCCTCGGCGGCGACTCCATCCGAGCCATTCCGGCGGTGTCCCTGGCTCAAGAGCGGGGCATCGAACTCACCCTTCCGGACCTCTTCGAGCACCGCACCGTCCGCCGTCTGGCGGCCGCCCTGGCGGAGCGCCGCCCGGCGCCACCGGCGGCGCCGCCGGAACCCTTCTCGTGGCTTACGCCGGCCGATCGGGAGCGCTTGCCGGACGGGCTTGAAGATGCCTATCCGCTGTCGCGCCTGCAGGCGGGGATGATCTTTCATCTAGCGGCGCGTCCGGAGGCGGGTCGCTACCACGATGTCTTCTGCTACCAGCTACGGGTCGATTTCGACGCCCGGGCTCTCCACCGCGCCGTCGAACTGCTGGTCGCTCGCCACCCGGCGCTGCGCACTCGTTTCGACCTGACCGGTTTTTCCGAACCGCTCCAGCTCGTCGAGCGGCGGGGCGAGGCGGCCCTCGAGATCTTCGACCTGCGCCCGACTCCGGCGTCAGAACGGCCGGCTCTGGCCGCGGACTGGATCGAGCAGGAGCGGCGGCGCGGTTTCGACCCGACCCGACAGCCGCTGATCCGCCTCGCCGTGCACCGCTGGAACGACGACGAGATGCAGCTCTCCGTCAGCTTCCACCACGCCATCCTCGACGGCTGGAGCGACGCCACGCTGCTCTTGGAACTGGCCCTGGGCTACGGCCGGCTGCGGCAGGGGTTCGAGCCCCTGGAGACGGTACCCGCCAGCCGACATCGGGACTTCGTCGCCCTCGAGCGGCAAGCCCTGGAGGACGGCGAGCACGAGGCGTACTGGCGCCGAAGGCTGACCGGGTTGGCGTCGGCGGAATTGCCGGGCCGGGTGCGGCGCGAGGGAAAGGCCGGCGCCGAGGAGGCCGGCTCCTCGCTGTCGGCGCCGCGCTGGCTGACGGTACCGGTGGCGCCGGAATTGTCCGACGGCCTCGAGCGGACGGCGCGCCGAGCCGGCGTGCCGCTCAAGAGCGTGCTCCTCGCCGCCCACCTGCGCGCCCTCGCCGTCTTGACCGGCGAGCCCGATGTCGTCACCTGCATCACCGTCAACGGCCGGCCGGAGAGTGCCGATGGCGAGCGCGTTCTCGGGCTGTTTTTGAACAGCATGCCGCTGCGCCTGCGGCTCACCGGCGGGCGTTGGATCGACCTCGCCCGGCGCGCCTTCGAGATCGAGCGCACGGCGCTGCCCTTCCGGCGCTACCCGCTGAGCGAGATCCAGCGACTGACCGGCGGAGTGCGGCTGGCCGAGGCGAGCTTTTATTTCACCAACTACCACCTGATGTCGCGCCTCGACGAGCTGCCCGACCTCGAGGTTCTCGACATCGACTTCCACGAGGCGACCAGCTTCCCGCTAGTGGCGAACTTCCATGTCGATCCCTTCACCCATCGCGTGCGGGTCGAGCTGACCTTCGACCGCGAGCGTTTCGGCCGCGAGCAATCGAACGTCGCCGGCGAAATCTACCGGCAGGTGCTGGAAGCGGTCGCCGGCGAGCCCGAAGGGCGTCACGAGACCCTCTGGCCCCTCGGCGACGAGGAGCGGCGCCGGCTGGCCGCCTGGAGCGGTACCGAGGTCGAGGCGTCGCCCAGCGCGGAGATGGTGGCCGAGCGCTTCTTCGCCCACGCCGCGAAGGCGCCGGACGCGGCGGCGCTGATCTCCGCCGACGGTGAGACCTGGAGCTACCGCCGCCTGGCGCGGCGGGCTGGCGGTTACGCCCTGCGCCTCCAGGAGGCGGGCGCCGGCTGCGACCGGGTGGTGGCGATCGATCTGCCGCGCGGTCCGGAGGCGGTAGCGGCGATTCTCGGAACCTTGGCGGCGGGCGCCGCCTACTTGCCTCTCGACCGATCCCATCCCTCCCGCCGCCGAAGTGCCCTCGCCGCGGACGCCGGGGTGGTCGCGGTGATCGTCCCGGATGCCACCGCGCTCGGCCTAGGCCGTGACGAGATCGCGCCACCCACCGGCGCCGAGGTCGTCGCAAGCGCTTCGGTCGTGGGCGCCGAGGTGGAGCCCCGGAGCGTGCCGCCGGAAGCGCTGGCCTACGTGCTCTACACCTCCGGCAGCAGCGGCCGGCCGAAAGGAGTCGAGGTGTCGCGCGCCGCCCTCGCCACCTATCTCGATCGCGCCGGCGAGCACTACGGCTCCGGCGGCGAGGCCCTCAGCGCCGTCGCGGGGACCTCTCTCGCCTTCGATCTGACGGTCACGTCCGTCCTCCTGCCCCTGGTCACCGGCGGCTCGGTGCGTCTGGCGGCCGAGGGTGTCGGGATCGGCCCCCTCGCCGAAGCGGCCACAGCGGCCGGTGAGGGCGCCCTGCTCAAACTGACCCCGGCCCACGCCCGTCTGCTCGCCGAGGAGATCGATCCGGCGGCCGGTCCGGCGACGCTGATTCTCGGCGGTGAGGCGCTCGACGGCTCGGCGCTGGCGTCCTGGCGGCAGCGGGCGCCCGAAACGCGGGTGTTCAACGAGTACGGACCGACCGAGGCGACGGTCGGTTGCATTGTGCACAGCATCCGCGCCGCCGACCTGGGCGACGGCGCTGTGCCCATCGGTCGGCCGCTGCCGGGGGTGCGGGCGGTGGTCAGCGACGCCTTCGGCCACCCGGCGCCTCCCGGCGTGGCCGGCGAGCTCCGCCTGGGCGGGCAAGGCCTGGCGCGCGGCTACCGCGGCCGGCCGGCGCGCACCGCCGCCGCCTTTGTGCCCGATCCCGCCGCCACCGAGCCGGGCGCCCGAATGTACCGGACCGGCGACCGGGTTCGCTTCGCCGCCGACGGCGAGCTCGAATATCTCGGTCGCATCGACCGCCAGGTGAAGGTGGCGGGCGTCCGCATCGAGCCGGGGGAGGTCGAAGCGGCGCTGTGCCAGAGCCCGAAGGTCGCCGCGGCGGTGGTGGCGGGGCGCCCCGGCGCCGATGGCGAGATGCGCCTGATCGCTTGGGCGGTCCCGGCCGACGATGGCCTGCCGTCTCTCGAAGCGCTGCGCCGCCATCTCGCCGACAGGCTTCCGGAGGCGATGGTGCCGGCGGCCATCGTGCCGCTGGCCGAGTTGCCCCTCGACGACCGCGGCAAGATCGACCTGGCGGCGCTGCCGTCGCCGGAGTCGGCACGGCTGGGCGTGCGCACGCCCTATGTGGCGCCGCGGGACGAGCACGAAGAGGTGCTCGCGGCCCTCTGGGCTCAGGCGTTGGGCGTTGAGCGGGTGGGGATCGACGACGACTACCTGGAACTCGGCGGCGACTCGATTCGCAGTCTCCAGGTGGTGGCCAAGGCGCGCGAACGAGGCCTCGCCTTCGCAATGGAAACGCTCTTCGAGCAGCGCTCCGTTCGCCGCTTGGGGGCGGCCCTACGACGGGGCGAGATGGCGACCGCGGCGCTGCCCGATGTGGCCCCCTTCGCGCTGCTTTCGGCGGCCGATCGGGAGCGCTTGCCGGAGGGGCTCGAAGACGCCTTTCCCCAGGCTCGGCTGCAGGCCGGCATGCTCTACCACCGGGAAGCGGCGCCGGGCAGTGGCGTCTACCACGACGTGGTGCAGCTCCACCTGCGTGCTCCCTATGACGGCGAGGCCCTCAAGGGCGCCCTCCATTCGGCTTTGGAACGCCATCCGGCGCTGCGCCTCACCTTCGACGGTCGCTCCTTCGACGAGCCGCTCTGCCTGGTGCACCGCCGGCCGGTCGTCGACCTCGAGGAAGTCGACCTCACCGGGCTGGATCCGGAAGAGGGGCAGCAGCAGGCCGCCGCCTGGGCCGCCGAAGAGCGCCGCCGCGGCTTCGATCCCGAGCGGCTGCCGCTGTTGCGCTTCGCCGTCCATCGCCACGGCGACGGCAGCTTTCACTTCGCCCTCAGCTTCCATCACGCGATCATCGACGGCTGGAGCGACGCCAGTCTGCTCACCGAGCTGGCGCTGACCTACCGGGCGCTGCTCGCCGGCGAGGCGATCGAGGGCGAGCCGCTCGCCACCACCTATCGCCACTTTGTCGCTCTCGAGCGCCGGGCCCTGGCCGACGAGGCGACTCGCGACTTCTGGCGCAGCCGCCTCGCCGGCGCCGAGCCATTCCGGCTACCGCCGCTGAGCGCGTCCGACAGCACGGCGCAGGAAGACGTCCAGACGGCGCAGGCCGGCGAGGTTCTCGACCTGCCGGTGCCGCTCGGCGGCGAGCTGTGCGGTCGGCTCCAGGAAGTCGCCCGCGATGCCGCGGTGCCGCTCAAGAGCGTGCTGCTGACGGCGCACCTGCGGGTGCTCGCCTGGCTCAGTGGCGGCGACGAGGCGGTCACCTGCCTGACCTCCAGCGGCCGTCCGGAGAGCGCCGACGGTCAGCGGGTGCTCGGTCTCTTCATCAACAGCATGCCGCTGCGCCTTCGGTTGGGCGACGGGAGCTGGCGGGATCTGGTGCAGCGGGTCTTCGCCGCCGAGCGCGAGACGCTGCCGCACCGCCGCTTCCCCTATGCCGACACGCGAAAGTTCTTCGGCGGCGAACCTCCCTCCGAGGCGAGCTTCTACTTCACCCACTACCACGTCTTCCGCCGCCTCGAGCGGTTCGACGAGCTGGAGGTTCTGGGTGCGCGCGTCGACGAGCAGACCAGCTTCCCGCTGGTGGCGAACTTCCACCTCGACCCGGACAACGCCGAAGTCGACTTTCATCTCTCGTGCGATCGGGAGCGGATCGACGGTGCCGCCGCCGAGCGGCTAGCGGAGGCCTACCGCAGCGTGTTCGAGACCATCGCCGGCCAGGCCGAGAAGCCTTGGCGGGAGCTGTCCCTACTGTCCGCCGCCGAGCGGCAGGAGCTGGCCGGTTGGTCCCGGGGCGGCTCACTGGCGTCGTCCGGGGAGAAGTCGTTCGGGAATGCGTGGCTGGAGGAGCGCCTGGCTTCCTGGTGGCAACGGCAAGAGGATACGCCGGCGGTGACCTGGGCCGGGGGCGTTTGGAGCCGCGCCCGGTTGGCGCGGGAGGTGCGGGCGCGGGTGGAGCTTCTGCGTTCGGCCGGCGTCGGCGCGGAGGCGGTGGTGGCGGTGGACCTCGATCGTTCGCCAGAGCTGTTGGCGTGGCTGCTGGCGGTGGTCACCGCCGGCGGGGCCTACCTGCCGCTCGACGGCCGTCAGCCGCGGCTGCGCCGCAGGGAGCTGGTGGCGGTGTCCGGCGCCGGCTGGCTGGTGGCTTCGAAGGAGTGCTGGGAAGAGGGCGATCCGCCCGGCGTGATGCGCCTCGAGCCCACCGCGCCGGAAGCGGCGGACGCCGCGCCGGGAGTCGAACCGGTGCCGGTGACGGTACCGACGCCTTCGGAGGCTCTCGCCTACGTGATCTACACCTCGGGTTCGAGCGGTCGCCCGAAGGGAGTGATGGTCAGCCGCGGCGCCCTCGGCGAGTACCTGGTGCGGGCAGCCGATCGCTACGGGGAAGGCGGCACTTGGTTGGTGCAGACGCCGGTGGCCTACGACCTGGCGGTGACGGGGCTGTGGCTGCCGCTTCTGACCGGCGGTCGGGTGGTGTTGGCGGCGGAGCATCCCGGAGCCGCGGTGGGGGCTTTGGTGGCGCCGGGGGAGGCGGAGCGGTTCAAGCTGACGCCGGGCCAGGCGCGGCTTCTCGGGGAGTTTCTGGAGCCGGAGGAGGTCGCCGGGAGGCGCTGGGATCTGGTGGTCGGCGGCGAGGCGCTGTCGGCTCCCGACGTAGCCTGGCTTTCCGCCGGCGCCGCGGGCAGCCGGGTGCACAACGAGTACGGTCCCACCGAGGCGGTGGTGGGCTGCACCGTGGCGAGTTGGGACGGGCCGGAGCTGGCCGGGCTGTCCGGGTCCCTATCCATCGGGATTCCGATGCGCGGCTGCCGGTCGGAGGTGGTGGCTCTCGGCGGGGACGGCGAGCGGGTGCCGGCGGGAGTGCCCGGGGAGCTGTGGATGGGCGGCTCGGGGTTGGCCCGAGGCTATCTGGGCAACCCGCGATCGACCGCAGAGCGCTTCGTGCCGGACCCCTATGGCGACGTCCCGGGGGCGCGGGCCTACCGGACCGGCGACCGGGTTCGATGGCGGCGGCAGAGGGACGGTCGAGCGGAACTCGAGTACCTGGGCCGACTCGACGATCAGCTCAAGGTGCTCGGCGTGCGGGTGGAACCGGGAGAGGTGGAAGCGGCGCTGGTGGCCGAGCCGGAGATCGCCGCCGCGGCGGTGGCCGGGCGGGGCTCCGGGGAGACTGTGCTCTACGCCTGGGCGGTGGCCGCCGAGGGCATCGAAATCGCCGGCGAGGCCGGCGAAGAGCTCGCTGCCAAGGTGATCGATCGCCTCGCCGAGCGCTTGCCCCAGGCCTTGGTTCCCGCCCGCATCGCGTTCCTTCCGAACCTTCCCCTCACCGCCGCCGGCAAGGTTGACCGCCGGGCGCTGCCGGAGCCTGGGATGGACCCGGCGGAGGATCACCGGAGGCCCGAGGGCGAGCTGGAGGAGGCGTTGGCCGAACTCTGGAGCGAGGTGCTGGAGCACCCCGTCGTCGGGCGCGATGCCCGATTCACCGACCTCGGCGGTCACTCCCTGACCGCCACCCGGCTGGTGGTGCGGGCGCGTCGTCGATTCGAGGTCGAGACCCTCGGTCTGCGGGATCTCTACGATCACCCAACGGTGGCCGCCCTGGCGCAGCGGATCGAGGCGCTGCGGTCGATCGGCGCCGCCGCGGCGGTGGCGCCGGCCGCGGGAGATCTCGACAGCGAGCGGGAGGTGGGGGAGCTTTGACCGCCACCTCCGTGCGCACCGCCGACGGGCTCCTCGCGGAGCTCGGGCGCCTGGACGTCCGTCTTTGGCGCGAGGGTCATCGGCTGCGTTTCGACGCGCCCGCCGGCGGCTTTCCGGAGCCGCTGCGGCAAGAGGTGCGCCGGCAGCGGCAGGCACTTCTGGATCTGGTGCCGGACCGTCCCCCCATCGTGCAGCCTGAGACTGCGGAAGCGGGCGAAGGCCCCCAGTCGTTCGCCCAGGAACGCCTCTGGTTCCTGCGCGAACTCGACCCGGCGAGCCCCACCTACCACGTTCCCGCGCTTCTCGAGTTCACCGGTGCGCTGCGGCCTGCCGCCCTGGCCGCGGCGGTAAGGGCGGTGACCGCCGCGCATCCCGCGCTCTCGACGGTCTTCTCCGTCGATGCGCGCGGGATGCCCCGCCAGCGGGTGGTTGCGGATGCCTCGGCCTCCCTCCGGCGGCTCGACCTCGCCGCGCTGCCGCCGGCAGCGGCCGAGAGCGAGGCGATCCGCATCGTCGCCCACGAAACGGCCCGGCCGTTCCGCCTGGAGGACCGGCCGGCGAGCCGCTGGCATCTGCTGCGGCTGGCCCCGGACCGCCACCGGCTGCACGTGGTACTCCACCACCTGGTGGCCGACGGCTGGTCCTTGGGACTGCTCCTCGAACAGATCGCTGCGGCCTATGGTGCCACCCGCTCCGGACGGCCGATCTCGCTGCCGGCTCCGGCGGTGACCTATCTCCGGTACGCACGGCAGCAGCGCCGGCGCTGGGCGGCGGGAGAGCTGGAGCCGGAGCTGGCCTTCTGGCGGCAGCGGCTGGCCGGGCTGCCGCGTCTCGATCTGCCGCCGCCGGAGGGACCCGCGGAGGCCGACGGCCGCCTGGCGGTCCGCTGGTCCGCGGCGCGGGCTCGGCGGCTGGAGGACCTGGCGCGGCGCCTCGGAGTGACGCCCTTCGCGGTGATCCTCGCCGCCTTCCAGATCCTCCTGGGGCGGCTGTCCGGCCAGGTGGACTTCGCCCTGGGGACCCCGGTCGCCGGTCGGACGCGGGCGGAACTCGAGGGCCTGGTGGGCCTGCTGGTCAACACCCTGGTGCTGCGGGCGGACCTGTCCGGGCGGCCCGGCCTCGGCGAAGCGGCCCGGCGAGCGGCGGAGGTCCTCCTCGCAGCGCAGGAGCACCAGGAGCTGCCGTTCGAGCGCCTGGTGTCGGCTTTGGCGCCGGCCCGCGAGGCCGAAGAGACACCGCTGATCCGGGTCCTGATCGCCTTGCAGCCGCCGCTGCCGACGCCATCCCTCGACGGCGTGGAACTGCGGTCACTACCCCTGGCGCCGGGGGCGGCCCAGATGGACCTGCTGCTGGCGCTGGCTCGGAGCCCGGAAGGCTATGAGGGCTACCTGGAGCATCGCGGGACCCGGGTGTCGGCGCGCGCCGCCGGGCGCTGGCTGGAGGCCCTCGAAACCCTCTTCGATGCTGCCCTGGCCGACCCCGACCGGGCGTTCGATCGCCTGCCCCTTTTGAGCGCCTCGGAGCGCCACCGCCTCACCGTCGAGGCGCGACCCGTCGCCCCGGTCGGAGAACGAGCCGCGGACGGCCTCTGGCAGCGTTTCGCCGCTCACGCCGCCGCCACTCCCGAGGCACCGGCGCTGTCCGGCATCGGGCCGACCCTGACCTACGGCGAACTCGCCGACCGCGCGCGTCGACTGGCCGGCGCGCTCGCCGCGATGGGCGTTGGGCGCGGCGACCGGGTCGGCATCTTGCTCGAGCCGACGCCGGGGGCGGTGGTGGCCATGGTCGGCGCCGCGGCGGCGGGAGCGGCCTACGTTCCCATCGACCCCGAATACCCGTCGGAGCGGCGCGCGCTGCTCCTCGACGATGCCGCCCTCTCCGCCCTCGTGCGAGCGGAGCCGGGATCCACCGCGCAGCCCAGCCCCGAACTCGCAGTCGATGCCGCCGGGCGTCTCTTGAGTCCGACCACCGCGCCGGCCGCGGAGCCGGAACCCGCCCGCGGGGACGACCTGGCTTATCTGATCTACACCTCCGGCTCGACCGGCCGGCCGAAAGGGGTGGCGGTCAGTCATCGGCAGGTCTTGCGGCTGTTCGACACCGCCTGCCGGCCGGAGGCCTTCGGCGAAGGTGCCTTCGGCCCCGACGACGTGTGGAGTCTGTGTCACTCGCTGTCCTTCGACTTCTCGGTCTGGGAGATGTGGGGTGCCCTGCTCCATGGTGGCCGGCTGGTGCTGGTGCCGCGCTCGGTCACGCGCCGCCCGGAGCAACTGCTCGATCTGCTCGAGGGCGAGGGCGTGACCGTTCTCCGTCAAACGCCTTCGGCCTTCCGGCTGCTGCAGCAGGGGCTGGCCGATCCTTCTTCAGTTGGTGATAATAACGGCCTGGAAGGGCGGCCGCGGCCGGCGCCGGCGCTGCGCT